>CALXJL010000074.1 GCA_944388615.1 uncultured Clostridia bacterium | reverse complement strand
ATATTACCACGTTATTCTTTTATTGTCAACTACTTTTTTATATTTTTTTACAATAATATTTTTTATGTTCATTTTTTAGACAAAAAAATGAAGAATATTTTATATCCTCCATTATATTTATTATTTTAATTCTTTTCTATTATTTTGTACCACTTTTAAAACTTCTTCTAAAGTAGCTTCTAAACTTGATAGCATATTATCAGCATATTCTTTAGTGCCTTTTGAAATTTCTCTAGACATTTCATTTGCAGTCTCTATAATTTCCGCTTTTTGCTCATATGCTTTTCTTGTTATCTCATGTTCATCTATCATAGATATAATTCTATTCTCTGCCTCTTTAACAATACCCTCAGCTTCTTTTTTTGCCTCAAGTAAAATTCTTTCTCTCTCTTCTTTAACCCATTTTGCTTGTTTTAGTTCTTCTGGTAATTTCAATCTTATTTCTTTTATCATATCTAGTATTTCTTCCCCATCTACTATCACCTTAGCAGAAAAAGGTAGATTTCTACTATTTTCTATCATTTCTTCTAACGAATCTAATAATGTAAATATTTCCATTTTGCTAACTCCTTCCATTAATAAAGAACAGAGTAACTCTTCCATAAGTTCTTGTATTAATTATATTTATATTAGGTATATTCTGTAATTGTTCTAATTCTCTTTTTTCATTATCTGTTTCTAATACTAAAATTCCATCTTTTTTTAACATATTATTTTCCATAATTAGCTTTATTGATTTTACTGCAATATTTTCTTTATAAGGTGGATCTATAAAAATTAAGTCAAATTTAATATCTGATAGTTCTTCTATTGATTTTGTATAACTCTTTTGCATTATCACTGTTTTATCAATCAATTTCGTCTTTTCTGCATTTTTCTTTATTATATTTATTGCTTTATATGATTTATCACATAAATAAGCTATTTTTCCGCCTCTACTTAAACATTCCAATCCCAATGCACCACTACCAGAGAAAACATCAAATACTATCGAATCTTGTATATTATTTTGAATAATACTAAATAATGATTCCTTTACCCTATCCAATGTAGGTCTTGTTATTTCCTCACTTATTGTATCTAATTTTGTTCCTTTTGCAGTTCCACTTATAATCCTCATATTACCTCTTATATCTATATTTTAATCATATTTTTTTATATGTCAATATTAATAATGCAACTGTAATATACATTTAACAGTATTGTAATAATATTCCATATTATATATTATTTGTAATATTTTTGCAATAGGTTAAAACAGGCTGATTATTGCATCCACCAATCCTTTGATAATAGGATTTTCTTCATATACCTCCACTAACATATTATGTGTAAAAGGAATTTTCCATATAATAAATATAATTACTAACATTATAAGTATTGTGAATACCCATTCTTTTATTTTTCTAAGAGTAGGTCTTATCATATCCATAAACCTATTAGACTCATTATATTCCACATTATTAGGTTGTTTAGCATATCTAACATAATTTTTTATTTTTTCTTTATAATTCATAGATTGTTTTGGCTCATTTTTAAAAACCTCATATGTAATATTACTTTGTCTATTATTTTGATCATTATTTTGTCTGTTATACATTTTTTGCTGTTCATTAATTTGCCTTTGGATTTCTTGGCGTTTTAACTCATCTCTTTGAATCCTCAATTTTTCATCATATTTAGATCTCTGGTTATCATCAGATAATACTGAATATGCCTCATTAATCATCTTCATTTTATTTTCAGCTTGTGTTTTATTTTCTGGTGTTTGTAAATCCGGATGATATTTTTTAGCTAATGTTCTATATGCTTTATCTATTATTTCTTTAGATGCTTTTTCACTCACTTCTAATACTTCATATAAATTCATCCCATCACTCTTTCCAATATATTACAAATTACTTATAAATATTATAACATTTTTCAGTATAAAATAATAGTTTTTTTCTGTTTTTTGTGATATAATACATAAAATTGTAATATAAAGGAGAGATTTCTATGAAACTAACATCTGATAATGAGTCTTTAGCAGAAAATAAAGTTTTGCTTTTATATATAATCAATAAAGTTGGTAAACCTATTTCAAGTGATTCTCTATTAAATCTTGTCTTAGCTGTAACTGATATGAATTATTTTTATTTTCAACAATTTCTAGCTGACTTATTGGAAAACGGATATATTATTAGTTATTATAAAAATGAACATAATTTTTATGATATGACTGATTTTGGTCGCGAAACACTGGAATTAACTCTTGATATTTTACCAGGGATTGTAAAATTAAGAGTAGATAGTAATTTTAAAAATGAACTTGAGAATTTCGAAAACGAACAGTCTATAATAACAGAATATACACCTAAGAGTGAAAACAATTTTATAGTTAGTTGTAAAATAGTAGAAAATAATGATACAATTTTTGAAATAAAAACATTTGCTGGTTCTAGAAACCAAGCTCAAGAAATCTCAGATAATTGGAAAAATAACGCAAATACAATATATCCTAAAATCTTAGAGTTACTTACAGAAAAATCAATAGAAGACAAAGAATGACATTTATTCTTTATCTTCTATTATTTCATCTATCACAATTTGTTTATTTTCATTTAATTTATATTTTGGTAACTCTGGTAAGTCCTTAATATTTTTTATTCCAAATAATCTATAGAATTCTGTTGAAACTTTATATGTTGTTGGTCTACCTGGTGCATCTAACTTTCCAGATTCTTCTATTAAGTTATAATCTAATAATTTATAAATCGTTCCATCTGAATTAACACCACGAATTGTTTCTATTTCTGCTCTTGTTACTCTAGGATTATAGGCAATTATTGCTAAAGTTTCTAAAGCTGCTTGAGATAAATTAGGTTTACTTCTTTTATCAAATATTGGATATATATACTCATAAAACTCAGGCTTTGTAACCATTTGATATTTATCTTCAAGTTTTATTATCTCCATTCCTCTATTTCTAGAATCGTATTCTAACATAATATTGTTCATCAGCTCATTTATTTGATTTTCGTCTAATTCTAATGCAAGCATTAATTCTTTCTTATCAACTTCTCTTCCGGCTGCAAATAATATTGCTTCTATTATAGGATAATAATCTTTATTTTCCATGTTTTATAGGATATTTTCCCTTCACCTCTCATCTTATAATTCTTTATCTATTATTTCATTTTTTCTGATTAATGTCAATATTTGTGTTTTTATATCAAATATGATATTATAATATTATATTAATATATTTTTTACTAGGTGGTGAATTTATGAGTAAGAAAAAAATTGAGATAGTATCTGGAAAAGGTGATGATTTAAATATTTCTCCTGTATATCATAAGATCGGAATTGAGAAACCAAATTCTAAGATATCGAAAAATAAAAAAGTAATCGTTCCTAAAGAGAAAAAATAGAAAGGTATTAAAAACACCTTTCTATTTTTATATATTATGCTAATTCTACAACTGCTCCTGCTTCTGTAAATTTAGCTTTCATTTCTTCTGCTTCGTCCTTAGAAACTCCTTCTTTTATTGTTTTTGGAGCTCCATCAACTAATTCTTTAGCTTCTTTTAATCCTAATCCTGTTACATCTCTAACAACTTTTATAACTTGGATTTTGTTTGCTCCTGCTTCTTTTAATACAACATCAAATGATGATTTTTCTTCAGCTGCTGCAGCACCTGCTGCACCTGCTGCTGGAGCTGCTACTGCTGCTGCAGATACACCATATTTTTCTTCTATTCCTTTTACTAATTCTGATAACTCAACAACTGTTAAGCTGTCGATTGTTTCTAATAATTCATCTATTTTTGCCATTTTAAATTCCTCCTTATTTTTTTATTGTTCACTGGCATGAACATTTATTTCTATTATCTTTTATGCATTTGCTTCTTTTTGAACTTTAACTTGATCAAGCGCAATTGCAAGTTTTGTAATATTTCCAAGTAATGCACCTGCAAGTTTTGCAAGTAATTCTTGTCTTGATGGTAGTTTGGCTAGTGTTATAATTTCTTCTGCAGAAACCACTTTTCCATCTATTATTCCACCTTTTATTTTGTAAAAATCATTATTTTTTACAAAATTATAAATAACTTTAGCTGGTTCTAAATAATCTTCATCTCCTATAACTACTGCTGTAGGACCTTCTAATAATTCATCTAAACCATTCTCCTCATTTTTATTTAATGCTCTTTTTATTATGTTGTTTTTTATAACTTTATATGATGCATTCACATTTCTTAAATCTTTTCTTAAATTTGTTACATCACTAACTGTTATTCCTCTATAATCTGTCAAGATTATAACTTTTGCTTGTTTTAATTCATCTGCTAGTGTATTTACAAGTTCTTCTTTTTGTTTTAATATTTTCTCACTTGCCATTTTTTCACCTCCATATAAATTTATTATTTATATCCTAAGTTATCAAAGATAACTAAATAAACCAATCTTTTGTCCATTCTCCAAGACATAAAGATTGGTTCATTAACCATTTATCTCATGCCTCGGTAGGACTTATAAAAACGCCTACTTTCTTTGGCTATTTATAATTATTTTTGGTCTACATACATACTTGGACCCATTGTTGTAGATATAGCTACACTCTTAATATATTGTCCTTTAGCTGCTGCTGGCTTAGCTTTTATTATAGCATCCATTACTACATTGTAATTTTCTAAAAGTTTTTTTGTTCCAAAAGAAACTTTTCCAAATCCTAAGTGAATTATATTAGTTTTATCTAATCTATATTCAACTTTTCCAGATTTTATTTCTTTTATAGCTTTTGTTACATCCATTGTAACTGTTCCAGATTTAGGGTTAGGCATTAAACCTTTTGGTCCTAATACTTTACCAAGTCTTCCTACAACTCCCATCATATCTGGTGTTGCAACTATAACATCATAATCAAACCAATTTTCTTTTTCGATCTTTGGTATTAATTCTTCTGCTCCAACAAAATCAGCACCTGCTTTTTCAGCTTCTTCTGCTTTTGGACCTTTAGCAAATACTAATACTTTTAAATCTTTACCTGTTCCATTTGGTAATACAGTTGTTCCTCTTACTTGTTGATCTGCATGTTTTGAATCAACACCTAATTTAACATGTAATTCAACTGTTTCATCAAATTTAGGTTTTGGCATTTTTTCAACTATTTCTAATGCTTCTTCAGCAGTATAAAGTTTTGATTTATCTATAAGCTTTTCACTTTCTAGATATCTTTTTCCTCTTTTCATTTTTACCTCCTTTGGTACTAACGAGTTTCCTCTCCCATTTTTTATTATTCAGCTACTATTACACCCATAGAACGAGCTGTTCCAGCTACCATACTCATTGCAGCCTCTAATGATGCAGCATTTAAGTCTGGCATTTTTTGTTTTGCAATCTCTTCTACTTGTGCTTTTGTTATTGTAGCAACTTTTTCTCTATTAGGTTTTCCTGAACCTTTTTCAATTTTAGCAGCTTTTTTTATTAATACAGCTACTGGTGGTACTTTTGTTATGAATTCAAAAGATTTATCTTTATAAACTGTTATTACAACTGGTATTATCATTCCAGGTTGGTTTGCAGTTCTATCATTAAATTCTTTAACAAATTGCATAATATTAACACCACTTGAACCTAATGCTGGACCTACTGGTGGAGCTGGTGTTGCTTTACCTGCAGGTATTTGTAGTTTTATTAAATTGCTAATCTCTTTTTCTGCCATTTCTAGCACCTCCTTTAGTTTGTATGTAAATCATCTAAAATAATTATAGATATATAAATTCGAAATAAATAAAATTTTAATTTTACTATTTCGCATTTTACTTATACTACTTTTTGTACTTGAGAAAATTCTAATTCAACAGGTGTTTCTCTTCCAAACATTGATACTAATACCTTCACCTTATGTTTTTCCTTGTTGATTTCTGTTACAGTTCCGACAAAATCTTTAAATGGTCCGTCTATTATTGAAACTGAATCATTTACATCATAATCTACTTTTATTTCAGAAATATCTAGACCCATTTTTCTAATTTCTTCGTCTGTAAGTGGTATTGGATCTGTTCCAGATCCGACAAAAGAAGTTACACCTCTTGTATTTCTTACTATGTACCAAGTTTCCTCTGTTACTATCATTTTTATTAATACATAACCAGGAAATACTTTTTTTAAATTAGTTTTTCTTTTTCCTTCTTTTATTTCAATTTGTTCCTCCATTGGGACAACTATTTCGAAGAAAAAATCTTCCAATTCTCTATTTTTAATTGTTTTTTCCAAATCTGTTTTTATTTTATTTTCATAGCCAGAATATGTATGTACTACGTACCATCTTGGTTTTTTTTCTTCATATACTTGAGACATTACATAGCCTCCTTTTTTATAAAATTTATTCAGCTGGCTGTTCTTCGCTATTATCCTCTGTTGGGATATCTTGAGCATTTTCATCCACTGTATTTAATACCTCTTCTGTATTATCCTCAGTGTTATCCTCAGCACTATCTTCAGTATTTACTTCTTCTGCATTTTCTGTAGTTGTATTTGTTTCTTCTTCATTATTATATGATTCTGAAGATACAAAATCCTTTAATTTATCTATTCCATAATCATTAATTGATTTAAATGCTAAATCTAAAATAAACACTATAACAGCAACAATTAGTACAATTGTTATAACTGCCATAGTATTCTTAACTAATTCTTTTGGAGTCAGCCAAGTAACTTTTTTTAATTCAGACTTAAAATCTTTCATAAATTTTTTCTTTTCTTTTTTGCTACTTTTATTAGCATCTTTAGCCATAATAGGTTCCCCCCTAAATAAGGTTATTTTGTTTCTTTATGTGTTGTACGTTTTTTACAGAATTTACAATATTTAACAACTTCTAATCTTTCTGTGTTATTTTTTTTGTTTTTTTCTGTCATGTAATTTCTTCTTTTACATTCTGTACACTCTAATGTTATTGGTTCTCTTGCTCCTTTTGCAGCCATTTTTATACACCTCCAGCCATTTTTTTGCTTTATATTTTTTCCACTTTCAAAGTGTTTT
>CALXJL010000073.1 GCA_944388615.1 uncultured Clostridia bacterium | reverse complement strand
GAAGCTTCAAAAAGAGTTTTAGGTATGAGACATTTTGATGTTCAATTAATAGGTGGAATCATATTACATCAAGGTAGAATTGCAGAAATGAAAACTGGTGAAGGAAAAACATTAGTTGCTACATTACCAGTATATCTAAATGCCTTAACAGGAGAAGGAGTACATGTTATAACTGTTAATGATTATCTTGCTAAAAGAGATAGTGAATGGATGGGAAAATTATATAAATTTCTAGGATTAACTGTAGGTCTTGTTATAGCTGGAATGAATCCTAAACAAAAACAAGAAGCATATGCATGTGATGTAACATATGGAACAAATAATGAATTTGGATTTGATTATCTAAGAGATAATATGGTTATTTATAAAAATCAATTAGTACAAAGAAAATTAAAATATGCGATTGTAGACGAAATTGATAGTATTTTAATAGATGAAGCACGTACACCACTTATAATTTCTGGTAGAGCAAACAAATCTTCAGACTTATATAAAAAAGCAGATAGATTTGTTAGTAGATTAAAACCAAAAGTTATAGTGGAAGAAGATGTTAAAAACTTTGAACAAGCGGAAGATAATGAAAACTATGATTATATAGTAGATCTAAAAGCAAAATCTGCTACACTTACTGGAAAAGGTATAAAAAAGGCTGAAGAAGAATTTGGATTAGAAAATTTTAACGATATTGAAAATTCTGAATTAGTTCATAATGTAAACCAAGCTTTGCGTGCACATGGAATAATGAAAAAAGATATAGATTATATAGTAAAAGATGGAGAAGTACTAATAGTTGATGAATTTACAGGAAGAATAATGTATGGAAGAAGATATAATAATGGATTACACCAAGCTATTGAAGCAAAAGAACATGTAAAAATAGCTGATGAATCTAAAACACTAGCAACTATTACATTCCAAAACTATTTCAGAATGTATGAAAAATTATCAGGTATGACTGGTACAGCTATGACAGAAGAAGCAGAATTTCAGGAAATATATAAATTAGATGTTATAGAAATACCAACTAATAAGCCTATGATAAGAAAAGATTCTCCAGATGTAATATATAAAAATGAAGATGCTAAATTTAGAGCTGTTATAAAAGATATAAAAGAAAGTCATGAAAAAGGTCAACCAGTTCTTGTTGGTACTGTATCAATTGAAAAATCTGAAAAATTAAGTAGAGAGCTAAAAAAAGAAGGAATAAAACATGAGGTATTAAATGCAAAATATCATGAAAAAGAAGCTGAAATAATTGCACAAGCAGGTAAATTTGGAGCAGTTACAATTGCAACAAATATGGCAGGACGTGGTACAGATATTATGCTTGGAGGAAATAGTGAATATTTAGCAAAACAAGAAATGAGAAAACAAAAATATTCTCCAGAATTAATAGAGCAAGCAACTGCATTTAATGAAACTGATGATAGTGAAATATTAGAGGCAAGAGAGAAATTTAAAAAATTAGACAATAAATTTAATGAAGAAATAAAAGAAGAAAAAGAAAAAGTAATCTCAGCAGGTGGATTAAAAATAATAGGAACAGAAAGACATGAATCTAGAAGAATTGATAACCAGCTACGTGGTCGTAGTGGTCGTCAAGGAGATCCAGGTGAGTCAAGATTTTATATTGGCTTAGATGATGATCTAATGAAAATATTCGGTGGAGATAAAATAACAACAGTTTACAATATGCTAAAAGCTGATGAGAATATGCCAATTGAATCTAAAATGATATCAAAATCTGTTGAAACTGCTCAAAAGAAAGTTGAAGGAAAGAACTTTAGTATAAGAAAACATGTACTTGCATATGATGATGTAATGAATGTTCAAAGAGAAATTATTTACAAGCAAAGAAGAGAAGTTTTAGATGGAGAAAATCTAAAAGAAAGCATTAGTAAAATGATGGATTCTGTTATAGATTATGTTGTTATGTCACATGTTGTAGATGGTCAAGAAATAAATAAAGAAGTACTAATGCAAAATATAAATACAACATTTAATATTTCTGAGTTATCATCAATGAATGTTCCTAAAATTAAACCAGAAGATGTTATTGAGGAATTAAAACAAAAAGTACACGAAGAATATGATAGAAAAGAAAAAGAATTTGGTGAAGAAGAATTAAGAGAGCTTGAAAGAGTAGTAATGTTAAAAATAGTTGATCAAAAATGGATGGATCATATAGATGCAATGGATGAATTAAAGAATGGAATAGGATTAAGAGCTTATGGGCAAAAAGATCCAGTTGTACAATATAGGATAGAAGGATTTGAAATGTTTGATCAAATGGTAGAAGATATAAAATATGATGTAGTTAATTTATTACTTCATGCCCAAAAGAAAGAAGGAATTACTAGAACAGAAGCAGCTCAAATTACTGGGGCAGGTCTAGAAGATACTGCAATAAATTTGGTTGATGGAAACTATTCTACAAAAGAGGGCGGAATGAATAAAACAGTTGTTAATACTACTCCAAAAATAGGTAGAAATGATCCTTGTCCATGTGGTTCGGGTAAAAAATATAAGAATTGTTGTGGAAAGAACGCATAACACCTGTGTTTAGAGGATTTTGCAAAAAAATCAAAATTTGGTGACGAAATTAGGTTGTCACCAAAACTTAAATAAAAAATTTATAAAAGCTTAAAATTAAAGAAGTGTAACCTAAATAAAATGGGTGATACTTCTTTTTTGCAGTAAAACTTATAAATCAAAAAAATAAAAAAACTTGAGAAAATCATATTTGAATTGTATAATTAATGTCGGAGGAAAAACATATATATGAATAAATATAAAAACATTCAATTAACAGATAAATTTGATAAAGCAAACTGCATAACACATTCGGGAAAATTTCATGTAGATGATGTTATATCAACAATATTTTTAAGTAAAATTATGGATAGTGTTGTTTTAATGAGAATAGCAACTACGGAAAATAGAACCTTAAATGATAAAATAGTTTATGATATAGGTTTGCGGAGAATTTGATCATCATCAAAAAAATAGAAATGGTCAAAGAAGTAATGGTATTTATTATTCATCAATAGGATTATTATGGAAGAAATTTGGAAGAAAATATTTAGAAAAATTAGATATAAAATATATAGATGAAACTTTTGAGTATATGGATAATGAATTAATACAATATATTGATGCAACAGATAATATGCAAATAGAATATTTAGAAAACAAAATATCACCAGATTTTATAAAATTATGCAATCCTCAATGGAATGAAAATATATCTGAAAATGAAGCTTTTATTAATGCCCTCAAATTGGCAGATGAGTTTTGGGAAATTTATATAAAGCATGCAATAGCAGAAGTTGAAGCTATAAAAATAATTTTGGATAAAATTGATAAGAGTAAAAATTGTTATATAATATTTGATAAGGAAATGCCATACAGAAAAGCAATAAAATTTGTTAAAAACAACAAAGTGAAATACATAATATTTAAATCACGAAGAGAAGGATATGATATTAGAACAATAATAAATTCTTGTGAATTTAAAAAAGAAATTGTTCAAGAAAAAGATATAAATATATCAAGAAACTTAACAGGAGTAAAAGATTTAATATATGTAGATATTCATGGAAAGCTATGCTGTACAAAAACATTAGAAGGTGCAATTAAACTTGTAAAGTATAATGAGAATTAATTTAAAATCGATATATATGATACTATTATATTTTAGATGTGGCAACAATAGGAAAAGTGTTATAAGATAAACATTGACAAATAATTCATTTGGAAATATAATGATTATGTTAAACCGATAACACATCTTGTTTGAACAACTCAAACTCAACAATTTGTAGTATATTAAATAATGGAGGATAGTAATAAAATTGAAAGAAATAGAAAAATAAAAAGGAGGAATTTTTTATGAGAAAAAATATTAAAACTACTGAAGCAATATTTCCAATGCCAGTTTTAATGATTGCAACTTATAATGAAGATGGAAGTGTTGATGTAATGAATGCAGCATGGGGAACGATGTTGTCTCGAAATCAGGTAATACTTAATTTAACAGAAACACATAAAACTGTAAAGAATATTAAGGAGAGAAAAGCATTTACTATTAGTATTGCAGATGCAAAACATGTTGTAGAAGCTGATTATTTCGGAGTTGTATCAGGAAATAATACTCCTAAAAAATTTGAAAATAGTGGATTGACTAGTACAAAATCAGAAAATGTTGATGCACCAATCATAAATGAATTTCCAATTTGTATAGAATGTGAATTTATAGAATATCAAGATGATGAATATGGATGTGGAGTAATTGGTAAAGTAGTAAATGTAACAGCTGATGAAAAAGTGATGAATGGAGATAATGTTGATATTTCATTATTAGAGGCAATTACATTTGATCCATATACTCATGGATATTATAAAGTAAATGAAAGAGTAGGTAATGCATTTAAAGATGGATTAAAATTAAAAAAATAATAGTATATATAAAAGAATTAAATAATGAAATGTTTGGAAGATTAGTTTACAATATAACTAATCTTTTTTATATCATATGATGTATAAATTTTACTATTATGCTATAATAATTGCAAATATAAAAACGAGGTGTATTTAATGAAAAATATTTTAATAGTAGAAGATGATAAAGTTATTAGTGATGAATTAAAAAACTTATTAGATAATGCGGGATATAATGGCATTATTTTAAAAGATTTTGATAATTCTTTAGAAGAGGTAAAGAAAATAAATCCAGATTTAATATTATTAGATATAAATATACCAAAGCTAAATGGGGAATTGGTATTACAAAAAATAAGGAAAGAAAGCAATGTTCCTATTATAATGGTAACAAGTAAAAATTCAGAAGCAGATGAAGTGCTATCTATGAGTTACGGAGCAGATGACTATATAACCAAACCATACAATCCAACAATATTGCTATTAAGAATAAATGCAATATTTAAAAGAATGGAAAACAAAAATGATGTATTGACATATAACAATTTAGTAGTAGATCCTAAAAAGGGAATTATTAAGAATGAAAAAAAGGAATTAATATTAACAAAAAATGAAATGATTATATTTACATTTTTATTGTTTAATAGAGGAAATATTGTAACAAGAGATGATTTAATGACAGACTTATGGAATAATAATGAATACATAAATGATAATGCTTTAAATGTTAATATTAGTCGATTAAGGACAAAGCTAACTGATTTTGGATATGAAGATGCAATCGAAACAAGAAAAGGTCAAGGATATATATTAAAATAATTTGAAAGGGATAGAAGAATGAAATTAAGTAAGTATTTAAGGAATAATTTTCTAATTATATTATTATTTATTGTAATTACAGCAATTACAAATTTAATGTTAGTATCTTTTAAGACAGATATACAAGCAATATTAGGTATTGATATAACAGTGATAATTGGATTTATTTTATATATTATTTATGACTTTAATAGAAGAAAAAAGTTTTACAATAAATTTTTAAATGATTTAGATTTGCTAGATAAAAAATATCTAATTACAGAAATGATAGAAAAACCTAATTTTTATGAAGGTGAAATATTATATGATGCTTTGTATGACATAGATAAATCTATGTCTGAAAAGATAAAAGAATATAGTTTGAGCATCGCAGATTTTAAAGAATATATTGAATTGTGGATCCACGAAGTTAAATTACCATTAGCCTCAATGAATTTAATAATACATAACCATAAAGAATTATCAGATAAAAAGATAATAGAGCAATTAAAAAGAATTGATGACGATGTAGAGCAAGTTCTTTATTATGTTAGAAGTGAAAATGCAGAAAAAGATTATTTAATTAAAGAAACAGAATTAGATAGAGCCATTTCAAATGTTGCTATGAGAAACAAAGATATTTTACTAGAAAACAACATTGACTTTGAGGTAGAGGTGGGCAATAAAAAAGTTTTAACAGATTCAAAATGGCTTGAATTTATAGTTAATCAGATTGTTAGCAATAGTATTAAATATATCAGAGACGGTGTAGAGCACCTAATAAGAATAACTGCTGAAGAAAATAGTAAAAGCATATTTTTAAAAATATATGATAACGGAATAGGAATAGAAAAAAGTGATATTCCTAAAGTATTCGATAAAACATTTACGGGAAATAATGGAAGAAAAATAGAAACATCAACAGGTATGGGATTATATATTGCAAAGCAACTTTGCAAGAAATTAGGACATAAAATTACAATAGATTCTAAAGAAAACGAATATACGGAAGTGAGTATAATATTTAATAAAAATGATTTTTTGAATGTGGCAAAGTAACATTACAGAATTGTAATGTTTAGTAATTTTAAAAGAAGGACAAATAAAAACAAATCCTCTATAATAAAAATGAAAGGAGAGATGAGAGATGTCAAATATTTTAAAAATTGATAAAGTAGAAAAATATTATGGTAGTAAGTCTAGTTTAACAAAGGCTCTGGATAATTTATCATTTGAAGTAGACGAAGGTGAATTTGTTGCAATAATGGGAGCATCAGGTTCTGGAAAAACAACACTTTTAAATTGTATATCTACTATTGACAAAGTAACATCTGGACACATTTTTGTTGGTGGAGAGGATATTACAAAACTAAAAGGAAATAACTTAAATAAATTCAGGAGAGAAAAGTTAGGATTTATATTTCAAGATTTTAATTTATTAGATACATTAACAGCTTATGAAAATATATCATTAGCTCTTTCTATACAAAATAAGACTGCAAAGGAAATAGAGAAAAGAGTAAATGATGTAACGGCTAAATTAGGAATAAAAGATATATTACAAAAATATCCATATCAAATGTCAGGAGGACAAAAACAAAGAGTAGCTATCAGCCGAGCAATTATAACAGATCCACAAATAGTTTTAGCAGATGAGCCAACAGGAGCTTTAGATAGTAAGTCATCAAGAATGTTACTAGAAAGTTTCGATTACTTAAATGAAAAATTAAACACAACAATTCTAATGGTAACACACGATAGCTTTTGTGCTTCTTATGCAAGTAGGGTAATATTTATAAAAGATGGAAAAGTATTTAGTGAAATTATAAAAGGTAACAGTTCAAGAAAGGATTTCTTTGACAAGATTATAGATGTTGTAACCTTGCTTGGAGGTG
>CALXJL010000072.1 GCA_944388615.1 uncultured Clostridia bacterium | reverse complement strand
GCATTCACAGTACACATACGCTTTCAGTGTTGACAGCTCACGACAAACACTTTATTTTGTAATTAAATAATAACATATTATTTTGAATTTGTCAAACATAAAGTATTTTTTATGTCTTGAATAATAATCATTTTTTTCATAAACAATATCCTTCTATATAATATTCATTATTTTATAATAATTAATAGCTTTAAAAAAATTCACAGCCTCATCTATATTAAGAATATCACAATTAATAGATTCTTGGCTTAATATATCACCATTTTCATTAAAGTTTTTCTTTTTAAAAGTTATCTTCTTAGTTTTATTCCCATAATTTTTCTCCTATTTGTGTTAAAAATTATTACTGCAATTTTATTGCAACACCTATGACATTTTGTAATACTGTGTATTAAATATAAAAATAAAATACTGCTCAAAAAGACAGTATTTTCAATGAATTTGGTTATCTGTGATGTATTATAATATTCTATAATAACCGTCTAAACTTATTCGAATTGGAGGCGACACCCGGATTTGAACCGGGGATCAGAGTTTTGCAGACTCGTGCCTTACCACTTGGCTATGTCGCCATTTATATTTAAATATAAAGTTAATATTAGAAATCCCTACGCGTTCGTGGATTTGGAGCGGGAAACGGGGCTCAAACCCGCGACCTCTGCCTTGGCAAGGCAGCGCTCTATCAACTGAGCTATTCCCGCATTTATAATTTAAAACTCCTTATTTCGTAAGAGATTCAACAATTTATTAACAATACAAAAATAAATTATTAAAATTAAGCAATTACTATAATAGCAAATAAAAAAGCCAATGTCAATAAAAATGTAATAAAAATTTAATAATAAAACACTCAAACACTCAATAAATGCTATCCGTAAAGCACTTTTGGAATAAAGAAAAAATTAATAGTTTGACTAAAAAAATATATATATTATACTTATTATATAATAATATACCATAAGTAGAGGTGTGAACATGAAACAAGGAAAATCAAAAAACAGAGAAATAATTCGAATATTTTTATTAGTAATTATATTTGCATTAACGTGTAAATATAACATAAGTAATGCCACAGATATTAGTGAAGAATTTGAGAAAGGTATAGCGCAAAATAATTACTACAATGATGTAGAACTAAAAGAAAATAGCTTAGTGCCTCTAACGTACACAATAGTACCGGATAATCAAGAGGATAATACAGTTTTTCCTAAATTTAATAGTAAATTTTTTTCTAGAGCAATAGATGGATTATTAGGTACAGGTTTGCCTACCTCATATAATACCTTGGAATATTTAAAAAATAATAAAGGAATAGATATTTCTATAAAAAATCAACAAGGATCATCTAGCTGTTGGGCATTTTCAACAGCTAGTATGTTAGAAATGTATAATTCAATAAAACAAAACAATCAATCTAGCCAGTATTCTACAATGCATATGGATTTTGGGTGTAGTAATAATATAAATGGAGTATTAGATTTACAAAGGTTTAATAGGTATGTAGGCACAGGAGGAAATTATCAATTGGCAATGGCATATTTAACAAATGGACTTGGAGGAATGGAAAAATCTACTAATATTACTACAGAAAATAACATGGAAGAGGATGAATTTTATGAAAGATATAATTTATCAGAAAAAGCAAATTATAAAATGAATGCTAATCAATTTAATGGTAGTATTGATGTTAAAGTTGATGATTACACAGAATTTCCTGACATAAAAAAGGAAAAAAATGGCGATGAGATCACTTATTATTATAATAATCCATATGGGGAGCAAGTAGAGTATAATCAATCAACATTGAAATCAGTTAGAGATACAATAAAAGAACATATAAAAGAATATGGAGCTTTAACAGCTTGTACATATGCAAGTAATAGTACAACAGAAAGACAAAAGTATTTTTCGGATGATTATAATAGTTATTATTGTGATGATCAATCTAAAACACCTGATCATGCAGTAACGATTATAGGCTGGGATGATAATTATCCTGTGTCTAATTTTAAAAAGCAACCTGCAAACCCAGGTGCATATATTGTTTTAAATTCATGGGGAGATTCATGGGGAAATGAAGGATATTATTATATTTCATATGATGATGTTAATATAGAAACAATGCTTATGGGAATAACAAATGTATCTGAAAAAGATTATGATAATTTATATCAATATGATGAGTTAGGAAAAAATATTTTTAGAATTGGAAGTGAAACAGAGCCAAATTACATATATTTTGCAAATGTATTTGATAGGAATAATTCAGCAGATATAGAAAAACTAGATAATGTTAGCGTATCTTTAGATAGAACATGTGATGTAGAAGTGTATGTTAATACAAATATTGGAGATTCTCTAGATTCTGAAGATTGGGAAAATTTAAGAAAAGTAGAGGTAGAAGAAGGAACATTTGGAGCTGGCTATCATACAATACATTTAAAAGATAATATATATTTAACACAAGATAAATTTATTGTTGCTATAAAAACAACTGCAGTAAATTCAAATTCAGTTGGACTAGCTCTTGAATGTAAACCAGAAGGATTAAGTGAAAACTTGTATCAGCTTGGATGGTATAACTATTTACAAGCCAATAATAATGAGAGTTTTGTTTCTTTTGATGGAAATTTATATATGGATGTAAACTATGTATTAAAAGGTTCTAGTACATGTATTAAAGCATTTACGACAAATGTTGAAGATAGCGAGATAAATGTTGGTGATACATATGAATTAGATGAAACAAAAATGTATATATATGATATACCAACAGAAACAACAGAAACTGAATTCAAAAATGAATTAGATCAAAATGGAAATATAGGATATACAATTTCAGATACAGTCGAAGGATTAATTGTAACAGGAACTAAGATAAATGCATCTAATGGAATTACATATACAGCAATAGTAACAGGAGATATCACAGGAGATGGAAAATTAAATGGAAGGGATTTGGCTAGAGTAAAAAAATATTATATTGGAAGATATGAATTATCTGATAAGTTTGTATATGCTGCAGATATAGATCAAAATGGAACAATTAGTGGAAAAGATTTAGCAAAAATGAAAAAGCAATATTTGGGATTAGATTAAAAATATAGTATATTATTTGTGTGTAAATAAAGCAAAAAAGAGGTAAAATACTCTGAAAATATTGATTTTTAGGCTTATATATTATATAATATATAAGGTAGAAATATGTAAATAAAAGAGAAAACTAATGATATATAAATAAAATATTATAAGATATTTTAGGAGGATGTAGATAAATGAAGATAAGAAAGGTACTTATATCAATAATCATATTTATGTTTGCAATGCTATTATACGCAAATAAAGGAGTATTTGCAGCAAGTAGTGTTTATTTTAGACCGGAGTTTTTAAGAAAACCAATTAATGGTCATCAATATGGATATACGTATGGTGCTAGAGGAGGTTTATCAAATAAAAAAATAGTGTGGAAAATAATATCTACAGATTCAAATGGTAACATACTGCCTGATAGTTATGATAAAACAATATATTGTTTAAGAGCAGGTTATGGTTTTTATAGGAATGATAGCTCTGCTACAGAACAACAGATATACAACAATACAATTAGCTTATTAGAATCTAGTAATAAAGATAAGATAATAAAAATATTATTTGACACAACAAATCCAAGACAATATTATTCAAATTATAATTCGATATTATGGATTTTAAATAATGCATATACCCCAGAAAAAGGAGAGAATTATAAAAACGCATTATTGGATAAAGTAAAAGAAGCCTATCCGGATATTGATTGGACAAGTTATGATTTAACAGATGATGATATAGATGTTGTTCAACAAATAGCTATTTGGCAATTTACATATGAGTCAGGAGATATAGAATATAAAATTGCAGATAATATAGGCGATAATTACTTGGGTGAGTTACAAATAACATCTAATAATGACACAAAAGGAATAAGTGAGTATGATAGCAATAATGGGACAAATCGATTATATCAAACAAAAGCCTTATATCAATATTTAATTACACAAGCAGAAAACGCAAAAGATACAGAACAAATCCCTACTACAGAAACTGAAACAGGAAAATTAATCACAATCACAGCAAACACAGAAAATCCAATAGAAGATGGAAAAATTGGTCCAATAACATTAACAAAAAACAATAGTAATATAGATACATATATTACAGAACTAACAATAACAGATAATAAAAATCAATCAATAACAAATTATACATTATACACTAAAAACGATTCAGGAGAATTTGAAGAAGTTGAGAATAACTCAGAAAATTTAAGAGAAATAATTGAGCAAGGTAAACAAATATATATAGGTTTAGAAGATTCTATTGATATAACATCAATTACAATAACAGTTTCTAGTGAATATACAAAAAATAAGATGGATTTATGGATAAGAGAGAATACAAGCAATAATATATACCAACCATTAGTGGAAGTTGGATATGAAGAAGTAAAAGATGAAGATTCAATAACAATAGAACTAGAAACACCAGAAATAGACTTAGCACTTAGAAAATCTATTACAAAAATAGGTGATCAAAATATTACTAATAGATTACCAAACCAAGATACTACTAATTTATACCCAAATGGTACCGGAAATACAACTGCAGAATATATTCATCCTAAGTACGATTTACCAGTTTATGATGGAGATATTATTGAATATACATTAACAATATTTAATGAAGGACAAGTAGATGCAGGAGCATCTGAAATAAAAGATTATTTACCAAAGGGAATTAATTTTATAGAATTAGTTGGAGAAAATAGCGATAGATATACAACAACAGTTGAAGAAGACGATGAAAATGAAATGACAATAGTAACAATAACACCAAAAAATAGAGACGATATAGTATTAGACAAGTATGAAGGAGCAGAAAAAACAGATTATACAACAATAACACTTAGATGTAGAGTAGATGCAAGAGGCTTAGGAGAAAATCCTAGATTAGTAAATATAGCAGAAATAACTAAATACTATGATGGAACAGATGAAATAAATACAGATAGAGATTCAGGAACAACACCTGATAGATTATTCCCAGATGAAGATAAGAATAATAGTTATAAAGATGATGTCGGAAACGAAGACAATGTACCAGGACATGAAGATGATGATGATTTTGAACCAGTAATATTAAAAGAATTGGATTTGGCATTAAGAAAATCTATTACAAAAATAGGAACACAAACACCAGATCCAGATAGGTTGCCAGATCCAGACACAAGCCAGTTAATTCCAAATGGAACAGAAACAACTGCAGAATACAATCATCCAAAAGATGATCTAACAGTAAAGGTAGGAGATGAGATCGAATATACATTAACAATATTTAATGAAGGTGCAGTTAATGGATATGCAAAAGAAATAAAAGATTATTTACCTGTAGGAATTGAATTTGTAAGTATAGACGATACAGAAAATTATACAATAGAAGCAACTGAACAATCAGATGGAACTACAGAGCTTATATTAACACGTAAAGAAGGTCTTACAAAAGAATGTTTAGAAGCATTTGAAACAGAAGATGGTGAAGCAAGAACAGAAGGATTAGATTCAGAAACAGTAACATTCACATGTAGAGTAACATCAGAAGCAAAAGGCAGATTAGTAAATATAGCCGAAATCACAAAATATCATAATTCAAGAATTGATGAAGATTTTGATGTAGATAGAGATTCTGAAACTGAAAATTTCCGATTCCCATCTGATATAAGTGGATATAATGAAAATAGAACAGAAGATTATGTACCAGGTCAACAAGATGATGATGATTTCGAGCCAGTAATATTAGATGATAGATACATGGATTTAGCTTTAAGAAAGTTCATAACAAATGTAAATGGTGAAGAGGTAGATCCTAGTAGAGAACCTGTATTTACAACTAATATAGACGAAACTACAAATTCATATATATATGAACATCCAAAAGATCCTGTATTAGTAAAAAATGGAGATATAGTAATATATACATTAAGGATATATAATGAAGGTGAAATAGATGGATATGCAGAAATAGTGGAAGATGACTTACCAGAAGGAATAGAATTTTTACCTACAAATACAATTAATACAGAATACAGATGGGTAATGTATGATGAAAATGATGAAGAAACATCAAATGTAGAAGAAGCGGTAACAATTAAAACAGATTATTTATCACAAGCTCAAGGCGAAACAAGACAGGAGGATGAAGAATCAGAAAATCCAAATCTATTACATGCATTTGATCCAGATACTATGGATGAACCAGATTATAGAGATATACAAATAGCATTTAGAGTATCAGCTGAAAATACATATGATGGTATAATAACAAACTATGCACAAATAGAAAAACAAGTTGATGAAAATGGAGAAGAAGTACCAGATATAGACTCAACACCTGGAAATTTAGATGGAGAACCAACAGAAGATGATGAAGATGTTGAACATATAAAATTAGAATATTTTGATTTATCATTAAGAAAATGGGTAAACCAAGTTATTGTAATTCAAGATGGAAAACAAGTTGTAACAAATACAGGCAACAAAGCAGAAGATGATCCAGAAGATGTAGCAAAAGTAGAATTGCCAAGTAATGATTTAGATTCGATAGTTGTAAAATTTGCTTATAAAATAAAAGTAACTAATGAAGGAAAAATCGCAGGAACAGTAGATGAAATAACAGATTATATACCAGAAGGATTACAATTTGTACAAGCAGATAATCCACGTTGGACACAGGTTGAAGAGCAAATAGTATCAACTAGATATGCTGGAGATACACCTTTAAGTGATATAGTACTAGAACCAGGAGATACTGTAACAGTAGATATAGTATTAACATGGATAAATGGAGAAGACAACTTAGGACTAAAAACAAATACAGCAGAAATTAGTGCAGATTCAGATGATGATATAGACTCAACTCCAGGAAATAGAGTAGATGGAGAAGACGATATAGACATAGCACAAGTAATGCTATCAATTGTAACAGGATCAGCACAAACATATATTGGACTAGCAACAGGAATTCTAGCAATAATCGGAACAGGACTTATTCTAATAAAGAAATATGTAATATAAAAAAATGTCCATTTGGGGACTAACCCTGAATGGACATTTTTTAATCTACTAGGAAAGTTTGGAGAACTTTCCTAGTAGATTAAATACATATTCCACAGAAAAATTGCTGTGCA
>CALXJL010000071.1 GCA_944388615.1 uncultured Clostridia bacterium | reverse complement strand
TAATATTATAATTTAATTTATTACTATTAACATTGTAACTACCATCTGATTCAATATTTGCAACATTATATGGAACATATTCATCTGATTTTAAATAATCTGAATAAGTTAAGTCTACAGTTAATGGAGTATCAATTATATGGCTAATCATCATTCTAATCACAGTTGATATACTTGCTATTAAAGTGTCATTTTCATTTGTAGTATCCATTAAAATTTCATTTACATTAAATTCCCAAATACTATCTCCTTTTGATGAAATTAATTTATATTTTTCTCCATCTTGAACAACCCCTATATTAATACTATTTTCATCATTTTCGAATTTCGTTTTTAGCATAGCACTTGCTAAATTGTATTTACAATCTATTACCATATTTCCATTATTGTCAATATATCCCCATTTATCATTTTTACAAACTGGTATAAGAATCACATTTTCATTTGTGGAATTATTCTTTACATATTCTTGTATTTTTTCAATAGTTACAACTGCATTATTTTCCAGTACATAAAAACCTATCTTAGTAGCAACAATTAATATAACAGCAATAACACAATTTGCTATTCCTATTTTCAATTTGTTATTTGATTCATTATAGAATTTGTTTTTTACAATTAATATGATAAATATAATTATACATAATATTAATATGATTTTTGTTACTAATGTATATGTAACAATCTCGCTAAGTACTATAAAAATACTTATTATTGCTAAAACTGTACATATGATAGATACAATAATCCTTTTTTTCCCTTTTTGATTTTTAATATTGTATATATTTATAATAATTAATAATATTATTATAAGAATAGAAAATGTTATTTTATCTATTTCATCAACTGATGAATTTTCACTAATAACTTTATTAATTATATCTTCCATAGAAAATAATGTTAAAATAAAAAAGTAAAACCTAGTCTTTTTATCTTCCTTATTTGTAAATATCATACAAATATTAGGTATTAATATACAAAAAATGGACATCCATTCTAATATATAAGGTAACGCATTTTGAGAAAATATTATTGAAAAACTCATTTTAGCAAAACTCGTTTCACTAATATTTAGAATAAATATTGCTACAATATTTAAAATCATAATAACTATATTACATATCTTTAGTTTATTCATTATTTTACTTAACTAGATTATAACTATCTAGTTTTCCTCCCCTTTTTTCAAATATTATTCCAGTTGTAGCATTATTTCGTCATACATTGTTATTTTGCTTCTTGAACTTATTTCTGATGATGTGTATCCCATTTCTTTTAGTTCGTCTACTGTGTAATTGTCTACTATAGCGTATTTTTCGTTTTGCTTTAGTATTTTTACAAGTATTTTGTTCTCATATCCCGCTCTTGTTCTTACGACATAGTTTTTTCCTTCTTCTTGTATTATTGCATTATTTGGTACTTTTAATCCTGTTTCACTCCACCATATTATATCTACTGAGATTTTTCTGTAACTTATTAATTTTTCAATATCTTTGTTTATTTCAAATACTAGGACTACTTCTCCACTTTCTTCTTGATTTTTATGTACTAATTTAGTTGATACTTCATCTGTCCCACTTATTCGTAATTTTACTTTTGAACTTCCTAATTCAATATTTTTTGCCTCTTCTGAATCAGTACTACATGCTATATAACATTTATAATTATTAATAATCTTTGCTTGCTCATCACTTGTTGCTACTATTTGTCCTGTTTTCAAATTCAAATTATTAAGCATATCAGATGATAGAACTGAAAAATCTTCTGTTCCTAGCACACTTTCTAAACCATCAATCCTATATGATACAACTCCTGATGTATCTGCATTAATATATTCCGAATTACTATTTAATTGATTTTCATAACTACTTCTTTCTTCTATAAGTTGCTTTTTATATGATCCTGCCGGACTCAAATCACCAGATATTTTTGCTTTTTTTGTTATATAAGAATTTATTTCTTTTTTATATTCTTTAATTGTTGCTAGATCATTTAACATGCTAATTTCAGATAACTTTGCTTCTATTTGTGTATCTAAATTCTTTATATCTGTTGAAAATACTGTATCTTCATTTTCCATTACTTCTTGTATTTTTACATCCAGTTCCTGTATTTTCTTTATTAACTCTTCCTCATCATTTGAATAATATCTAAATACAGGCTCATTTTTAGCTACCTTTTCCCCCTCAGCCTTAATTTGTACTATAGGATTTTTATTATTTTCTCCTTTTATAACATGTTCTTCTCTTATTACATAACCTGCTACATTTTCCTCCATATATAATGTTCCCTGCTCCAAAGTTATTGTATCTGTTGGATTTCTAACAAGTTTCATAATTGTCATTACAATATAAATAGCTATTCCTATTAATAATAATGACGCCACAATTATTTTCTTCATATTCTTTTTTCTGGTTTTTTTCCTCTGTTTATGAGGCTGTCTAGTTATTTCTTCTATATCCTCTATTTTATTCACTTTTCTCTAAAACCTCCTAAAAGGATTTACTTTTAGTACATATTATGTCTACATTTTCATCTACCTGTCTTAAACCATCTAACCAAATTATATCTTTATTCTTTCTAAACCAAGTTAATTGCCTTTTAGCATATCTTCTTGATTCCATTTTTATTTTTTCTACCATTTCTTCATATGTAATCTCATTATCTAAATATTGTACAACTTCTTTATAGCCCAATCCTTGCATTGCAGTTGGCATTTCTGCATATTTTTTTAGCATATTTTTTACTTCATCAATAAGCCCTTGTTCCAACATTTTATCCACTCTTAAATTTATTCTTTCATACAGTTTTTCTCTATCCATATTAATTGCAAATACTTTATAATCATATTTTATTCCATTTTTTCTACTATCTATATCTTGCTGTGTTTTTGTTTTCCCTGTTTGCTTATATATCTCAAGTACTCTCATAATCCTTTTTCTGTCATTTCTACTAATAGTTTTCATTGCCTGGCTATCTATTTCCACTGCTTTTTCATATAAATAATCTAAACCCTTTTCTTGTGCAATTTTTTCTAATTCATTTCTATAATTCATATCTATTTTAATATCTTGATATTCTATTCCATAAATTAATGAATTGATATATAATCCTGTTCCTCCTACAACTATTGGGACTTTCCCGTTTTCTAATATTTTTGCAATAGCATTTTCTGCATCTTTTTTAAAATCTGCAACACTATATCTTTGTTCTGGTGATATAAAATCTATTAAATAATGCTTTATTCCCTGCATTTCTTCCATAGTTACTTTTGCAGTTCCAATATTCATATCTTTATATATTTGCATTGAATCTGCTGAAACAATTTCTCCACCTATTCTTTTAGCAAGTTCTATGGATAAACCTGTTTTACCAGATGCTGTAGGCCCACATATAACTATAACTTTAGATTTATTCATATTAACAATCATTCCTTTTAGTTTATTATCTTCTTGAAAACTTTTTCTCAATATCTGCTTTACTCATTTTTATTGCTGTAGGTCTGCCATGTGGACAAGTAAATGGATTTGGAAGTTTTAATAATTTATTCATTAATTCATCTACTTCTTCCTTAGTTAGACTCATATTAGCTTTAACAGCCGCTTTACATGCAACAGTTGCAATAAATTTTTCTTCTTTTTCCTGTTTAGCAGTTCTTGCAACAGTATTTATTTCATCCAATGTTTCTAAAAATAATTCTCTAGTATTTAAATCAATACACACATTTGGAACTCCTGTTAGTTTTATAGTATTATCACCAAATTCTTCTAGCATAAACCCAACTTTTTTAAACATATCCATATTTTCTCTTGCTATATCCATTTCTTTATGTGTTAATGTTATAATATCTGGTAATAACATTAATTGCGAATCTTTTATTCCTTCACTATAATAATTTGCTTTAATTTTTTCATACATTATTCTTTCATGTGCAGCATGTTGATCTAATATATACATTTCATCATCTATTTCGATTATTATATATGTTTTAAATACTATTCCTATAAATTTATATTGAACAGGTTTATATTCTTCCTTGTTCTCGAAAACAGAAACATTTTCAACTGTATTTACATCTATTGTTTCAAATTCATTACTTTGATTTTTCTCTTTTTCCGTTATAGGTGCTTTTCCAAAAAGTTTTTCATACATTTCTTCAAAATATTCATTTGATTTTTTTTCAATATTCTCTACTTTTTCTTCTTGTTTTTGTTCTATAACAGGTTGATCCTCTTTTTTTATTTCCTCATTTTTTTCTTCATTATCACCTGAATTTGTTTGTTCTTCAGAATTTATATTCATACTATTTTGTAATTCTTTAATTTTTTCTAAGGCTTTTTCTACAACTTCATTTTGAGCTTCTGTTACCTGTGTTGATACATTTACACTACTACTTGATATTTCCTTATTTTCTTCCTCTGCTTTTTTCATAGCCTTTTTATGATTTCTATCTTTAAATATTTCTTGCAACATATTCTTATGATGTTCTATTTCTTCATCCTCTGTTTTTACATGACTCCTATCTCCAAATAAGCCTGAAAATAAATTAGTTTTCCTAATCTTTGTTTCTTTTTCCACGGTTTCTGGAATTTCTTCTTGTTTCTCAATTGACTCAAGCTGTCTTTCTATTTTTTCTGGTACTTTATCTGGATTAGATACTATATCTGTTTTTAATAATGTATCTTTTATAGCATGATATACAGCTTTAAATACTTTATTCTCTTCTTCAAATCTGACCTCTAATTTAGCAGGATGTACATTTACATCTACTTTTTCTGGTGACATTTCTAAGTTTAATATTACAAATCCAAATTTTCCAATTGTGATTAATCCTTTAAATGCTTGTTCTGTAGCACTTGATAATACTTTATCTTTAACATATCTTTTATTTACAAAAAATATTTGATTAGATCTATTTGATCTTGCTATTACTGGTTTTCCCACTACACCTTTTACTAAAATATCTTCATATTGATACTCTACTTCTAGAACATTTTCTGCTATGTCCTTACCATATATACTATAAACTACTGTTTTTAAATCTCCATTTCCTCCGAGTTTGTATAACTGTTTTTCCTGAACTTATTAGTTTTATTGCTATATTTGGATTAACTAATGCTATACGCATTATAACATCTTCTATATATCCCGCTTCTGTAAAATCTTTTTTTAAAAATTTATATCTAACTGGTGTATTATAAAATAAATTTTCTATTGAAATTGTTGTGCCTTTTACACTAGCCCATTCCTCTTTCTCTAATACATTTCCACCTTCTACTACAATTTTATATCCTATATCACTTGTTTCGTGTTTAGATATTAACTCTACTTTTGCAATTGATGCAATACTTGCTAAAGCTTCTCCTCTAAACCCCATTGATTTTACATCTTTTAGATCTTCTGCTTGTCTTATTTTACTTGTAGCATGTCTTTCAAATGCTATCTCCATATCATCAGGCAAAATTCCTTTTCCATTATCTGTAACTCTTATATATGAAATTCCACCATTTTTTATCTCTACTGTTATATTTGTAGCTCCTGCATCTATTGAGTTTTCAACTAATTCTTTAACAACAGAAGCTGGTCTTTCTATAACTTCTCCAGCAGCTATTTGATTAATTGTTAAATCATCTAATAATACTATATTTCCCATTTGTATCTCACACCTTTTATCTCTTTTATATTTCAACCTGTATTATATCATTAACATTTTTATTTTGTAAAGGAATTATCAAGAAAAACACGGCTGTTTGATTATCCCATATCATAGATGAATTTGTAACACATTTATAAATCTTAGAATAGTATATACCATACTAAAGAACAAGATATTTAATCTATTACTTAAAAAGGAGGTTTTTCTAGTGGGAAATTGTTGTAATAGTTGCTGTAATAATGAGCTTCTTTGGTTCATAATTTTATTCTTACTTCTTTTCTGCTGTGGTGGTAATAACAACTGCTGTTCAGATAATTGTTGCAATAATAATTGTGATATGTGTAACTGTTAGGAATACTCGGAATTTATCCAGAAAGGAGTGAATAATATGCCAGAGAATAGATGTGGAGGATGCGGATGTGGTTTTGGATTTGGAAATGACTGCATTTGGATAATAATCCTTATAGTTTTAATTTGTTGCTGTTGTGGTGGTAATAACAGAGGTTGTTGCTAAAACTAAAGATTATACACATAGCTAAAAGGAGAGTTTACAAAACTCTCCTTTTAGCTATATACTAATCATTCTATTTTAGAGATTATAAATCTTTATAATTTTTCTTACTATTTTATAAATACTCATACTTTCCGAAAATTTTGTAGAGATAAACTTATTCACCTCCACACGTTTTTTCGTGTAATCACTGAATGTATTTTTTAATTCTGCATTCATTTTTTGTTTGTTAGTTTTTCCTTCTGTAGTATTACCAAACATTATTTCCATGTACTTGATAATAAAATCTGCATACTTTTCCGCTCCAAGCCATCTTATAATGATAGTGTCAATCTCTTCTTTAAAATTCCAAGAATTCTCTTTAATAAGATGAACCAAATCATTTTTAGTTTTTAATAGCTCATTTTCAAGTTCACTCTTCTCTTCACATTTGCATTTTATTGGAAAAAACTCAAATTCAATAATATCACAGTATTTAATCTGTTCTATTATTTCGTCTTCAGGTTTATCATCAAAATTTAGCTCTATTTCAGCTTCATTGTTCCGTATACAAATGCTGTTATTCGAATTTATGTTTCTGAAAAAAGTACGCACTAGGCATTCCGTATTCTTTTTACTCGTAAAACGAATTTTCGCTTTTATCATGCTTTTTCCCTGCCTGTTTTCAGGTAAGAAATTAAATTCAATAATATCGCAATATATCATTGCTACTATCATATTAATTTCTCTGGATATGATTTTTAGTTTAAATTATCATGCTTTTTACTATAATTTTTTTACTTTTTATTACCTCCTTCTAAAATTATTTAGTAAGTGTAATAATTAGGTTTTTTCTACCTAAATTATGTAACTAATTATATCAAGTTTATGCATATTTGTAAATAATAAATATGATTTTTGAAAAAAATACAGCCACTACAAACATAGTGACTGTAAAACTAAGAGTACAGTATATTCAAGTTACTTTTATTACTCTATTTCTCCCAGTAAGTTGGCAGAAACCTCATATGCAGTCCGATCTATACTACATATATAATTTCCATTTTCAACTATCCTTTTTTGGTAGATCCTGGACTGGACTCTACCTTCAATTTGCACCTTCGTTCCTACAGGCAGTTCTTTTGCATAATATGCATTTCTCCCCCACACAATAGTGGGTATATAATCGGATTTATTATATTGCCTATTAACAGCAATCATTAAATCTGATATTCTTCTTCCCAATGGCGTTTCTCTATATATCGGATTTTTACAAATAAATCCTGTTAAAGAAATCCTGTTACAATCTTCTCTTTCAGTTATATTTATTTTCTTTATGTTAATGTCAATGAGAAAATGTACAAAATTTTGAATTTATTTTTGTACAAAATTGTACATTGTTAAATTCAACTTTTTATTATGTATCTTCTAAA
>CALXJL010000070.1 GCA_944388615.1 uncultured Clostridia bacterium | reverse complement strand
ATAATATCATATGTTAAACCATCTACTTTAATGTCAACTTGTATTGCTGTAATTCCATCTTTTGTTCCACCTACTTTAAAGTCCATATCTCCAAAGAAGTCTTCAATACCTTGAATATCTGTTAGCATTACATATCTTTCAGGATTTTCTTTATCTGTTACAAGACCTGTAGAAATTCCTGCTACTGGTTTTCTTATTGGAACACCAGCATCCATAAGTGATAACGTGCTTCCACATATACTTGCTTGTGAAGTAGATCCATTTGAACTTAAAACTTCAGATACAACTCTTATTGCATATGGAAATTCCTCTTCACTTGGAAGCACTGGAATTAAAGCCTTTTCTGCTAAAGCTCCATGCCCTACTTCTCTTCTTCCTGGTCCTCTAGATGGTCTAGCTTCTCCTACACTATATGCTGGAAAATTATATTGATGCATATATCTTTTACTTTCTTCTTCATCTATTCCATCTAATATTTGTTCTTCACTTATCATTCCAAGTGTTGTAACAGACATTACTTGAGTTTGTCCTCTTGTGAAAATTGCACTTCCATGAACACGTGGTAATACTCCTACTTCACATGATAATGGTCTTAACTCGTCTAGTTTTCTTCCATCCGGTCTTTTGTGTTCTTCTAGTATCATTTCTCTAACACATTTTTTTTCTAAGTCATGTATAGAATCTGCAATATCGGTTTTCTTTTCTTCTGCTGCTTCTTCTCCATATTTTTCTATATAATAATTTGTTATATCCTCTGTTATCTTATCTATATTAGCATCCCTAATTTCCTTATCTTGAGCTTGTACATCAGCATACATTCTATCTTTGAAATTTGCTTCTATTTCATTATATACTTCTGCATCAACTGTAAATGATTTATATTCAAATTTAGATTTTCCTATTTCATTTTGCATATTTGAAATAAGCTTACACAATGATTTTATCTCTTTATGTGCTTCTTTTATTGCATCAAGCATTGTATTATTTGGTATTTCATCTGCGCCAGCCTCAATCATTGTTATTTTCTCTAAAGTTCCTGCTACAGTTAGGTTTAATCTACTAATATTTCTTTCAGCAGCTGTAGGGTTTATAACTATCCTATCATTTACATATCCAACATTAACTGCAGCTGTTGGTCCATTAAATGGAATGTCAGATATTGCAAGTGCTGCAGCTGCACCTATCATAGCACATACTTCTGGTGAATTATCTTGCTCAACTGATAAAACTGTTGCAACAACACATACATCATTTCTAAAATCTTTTGGAAATAATGGTCTTAAAGGTCTATCAATTGCTCTTGATGTTAAAATTGCTTTATCTGCCGGTTTCCCTTCTCTTTTTTGAAAACTTCCTGGAATTTTCCCAACTGCATATAATTTTTCCTCATAATCCACTGATAGTGGGAAAAAATCTATTCCATCTCTTGGTTCTTTTGATGCAGTTACATTAACCATAACTGTTGTATCTCCATATTTTACTACTACGCTACCATTAGCAAGCCCTGCTATTTTTCCAGTTTCTAAAACTAATTTCCTTCCTGCTAATTCTGTTTCAAATGTTTTTACCATAATTTTCTTCCTTTCTTATATTGCCTACATTCTTATTATTGATTGTAACCTCTATAATATTCTAATAAAATTTTAGAATATTATACAAGCTACTTACAATAAAAAATGAAGGCTTAATAATTTTAAACAAAAGGACGTTTTTAATTTTGTTTAAACGCCCTTTTTGTTTATTGTCAATATAATAATTATTTTCTTAAACCTAGTTTTTCAACTATGTCTCTATATCTTTGTAAATCCTTTTTTGAAAGATAGTTTAATAAATTTCTTCTTGAACCTACCATTTTCAAAAGACCTCTTCTTGAATGATTGTCTTTTTTGTGAACTTTTAAATGTTCTGTTAATTCATTAATTCTTTCTGTTAAAAGAGCTATTTGAACTTCTGGAGAACCAGTATCTTTTTCGTCTCTTTTATAAGTATTAATAATTTCTTGTTTTCTTTCTTTTGTCATATAGCTACACCTCCTAAATTTATTTATTCCTAGAACTGAGCTATAGTGGTGTAATTCTTCCTAATAGCTAAGTAATAGGTATGCCTTTTTTAAAGCATACCTATTTTACCACATATATATTTTTTTTGCAATACTTTATTCTAATAAATAAATATCCATGCTCAAGCTGTTATATATTATATTATCTACTTCTTTTTCATAATTTATGTATAATCTTTTTATTATCATTTTTACTCCATCTTCTAACACAAATTCGTTTTCTACTATTTCGTCTCCATTCTCTTCTGCTTGTATATAATTATCAATTATTTGTTTTACGTTCAATTGTCTTTTATAATTATAATTGTCACTACTCCTAAATTGCATTTTAGTTAAATCATTATTACTATAAGAACTACTACTCATTAAATAAATTTTATTATACCCTCTTATATCAACACTTTCTTTGTCATATGTATATGATACTAAATGGTAATTACTTATACTATTATACCCTGACATTTCTTCTATCTCGGTAATTTGTTCTTCTGTTAATTCAGGCATATATTTTTCTCTATAATCATCATATTTCAAATATGTATATGCACCATATACTCTTTTCTTTTGAGATTCTGATATATTGCTATTAGCTAAATATTCTTGTATGACTTTTGCTTGATTTCTCGCAGGAGTTTCATACATATTAATATATGGTAGCAAAACCGATATTGTAACTATTACACATAATACTATTAATATTTTAGAAAGATACTTAGATTTTTTATATAACATCAAGAATATCGTAACTATTTCAAATGCCAAAATCATCCAACCCATATATCTTGTTATTGTTAATCCATTTTCTAGACATCTTATTCCTAGAGAATATGCTTGTAGAATAGTAAATGGAATGAATAAATATGGCATTATCTTTGTGGATTTATTTACATATTTTATATTATTAAAATTTTTAGACATTATAATAGTAGGAATGCCTACTATAAATAATGCAAATAATATTCTAAATATTTGATTAGATGGTATCTGCCATAATACTAGTATTTTTACAATATAGATATATATTATAATAAATGATATTATAACCAATGGTAATAGTAAATATATAACTAATCCTTTAGTAAACTTACCAGTATTTTCTTTTACATTTGTTATGGATTTTATCATAAATGGTATAAAATATACACCAAATATTAGTACAGTAAATCTTAGTAAAATATCATATCCATTTCCATTTAGTATCAAGTATATAAATACAGCAGTTATAATTAATACACCAATCATTAATATTCCATATGATATTATTGTTTTAAATATATTAGTAAATACTCTGATAAGATATGTATGAAATTCTAATTTTGAATTCTTTAAAGAATTGTAAATGCTTAGGATTAATAATATAGAACAATATGTAAAGAAGATTCTCCCCTGTAGTAATTCATTAATTTTAAAAATCTCATACGAATTAACCATTATAAGTGAAATAATAGAAAAAATTCCAATTAATATATATTTTAAGATATTATTTTTACTTTCAAATCTAGTTTCACAAAAAAATGTTGCAAAAGCATCAAAAAGCATGAATGCAAATATTTTAATTAGCAAATCATCTAAATCTTCCATAAATATTGTCATAAAAATTGTTGCAATAATTACTATTCCTATTGTAATAGGATATGATTTTGTTAAATCTTTTACTCCACTAATTAATTTGTTTCCAAGTTTCTTTATCTTTTCCATTTAATCCCCCATTAAAATCTTTTTAACAATAAAATACCCCCACATATGCCGTAAGATGAATGAAATTTTAAGGACCTGCTTCCACAGGTGGGTGTCTTGTTGAATGCTCCTGGGTTTCTTACTCTATTGTAAGCTTACTCGCCACATCCAAAGGCGGACTCCCTTTTAAAATTTGTTGGTTCTAAAATTCCAGTCCACACGTACAACGCAGGGATATTTTTTATTTATTTCTTTATCTCTGAATATATATTATCATATCATTTCTTTTTTTTCAATACATTTTTGATTTTATTTTTTACTTTTTTGCAAGATAAATTCTTGCATTTAACATAATATTGTTGTATAATTCTTGAAAAGTCCTTGGCTCAAGAGTTAGAGGCAAAATAAATACTATATTTATTCACATTAAGGAGGTTTTTATATGTATAATTTTACTACTGTATTATTATTAATTATCATTTGATTTTTTATTCAATATTTGTTAAAATATTTTTGATTATTCTAAATATGTTTTAGGAGGCACAAATGAGACCAGGAACTAAAATTAAAATTCAAAGTTTCTTTAATGAACTTAAGAATAAATTCGAAAGATTTAAAAATAGCTTTAATAAAAAATATATAATTTATACTGGTATAGTAGTTGCTTTTATAATTCTTATAATTGTCATATACAATATATATCGTAGTTTCATATATGTAAACCCAGATGTTCCAAGTGATTATGCAGAATATAATAGAAATACAATTTTTAGTATTAATAAAATATATATGTTCAGTTCAGCTGACGCAAGCAATAATACCACTAATAAAGCTCTTTGGAATTTGAATTTACATCAATTTACAGATATAGGTCTATATATAAATTGTGCTTCTACCAGGAACAAAGACGAAAGTACTATAAAAAAATTATATATAACAAATGTAAAATTTTCTGATTCAATATCTGGAAATCCAAACCTTTATTATAAAGATATTAGAAATTTCGGAAAACTAGATAAAATAGATGACAATTTAATAACAGATAGATTGAATTATGATGTATTAGATCCTAACAATGATATAGATTATACCAAACCTCAAATTAAATTCGATGGTTCAGTACCTATAACACTTTCATATATAAACTATAATTTCAAAGAAAACGTTATAATATCAGATACTCGGGACTCCTCTTGTATATGATGGAAGTTTATTACAACGTTCAACCACAGATTTAGCATCATTAGAAGGAGACCTAAGTTTCACAATTACAATTATAAATAATCAAGATACTAAATTTATTTGTGACATAACATTACCTATTAAACTTCAAAATGACAACTCTTCTATAAATGATGGGTATTTTATAAATGAAATAACCAATTCAAATTCATATATTTTCTATAAAACAAATTAACATCCATTCAAGGTCTGTCCCCAAATGCCCATTTTTGGCATTTGGGGACTGTCCCTGAATGGATGGATGTTATGATACACTATTTATAAATGAATTTAAACTTATTCCTTTTGACATTCTTACTCGTGGTAGTTGGTATTTATCTTGACCTGGTTTTACTCTTCCACCCTGTGTTGTGAATGCTAGTTTATATCCTGTATCTTTTAAAACGTTTTTTGCTGTGTCATTAAAGTGTCCAAATGGATAACAAAATGCGTCTTTTGTTTCTGTTACTTGTGCTGATGCTTCCACATCTTCTACACCTTGTTCATATGAGTAATTAACAAATTTTCCCTTGCCATTTGCTCCAGCTGAATGCATATCATTTGAATGTGATTGAAAATCTATCTTGTCTGATTTATATTCATCTACTGTATCTTTACCTGTCCATGTTGTAACTATAAATGATGTTGCTTTAACATTATACTTATTAATTACTGGTACAGCTAATCTAAAGAATGAATTATCTCCATCATCTACTGTTATAACTATACTTTTTTCTGGCAGATCTATCTTCCCATCTATGTAGTCTACAACTTCATCCCATGTAGGAAAATAATAATTATTTTCAGATAAATATTTCATTTGATTTTCAAAGCTTGATATTTCCATAAAATTATTATCTTTTCCTTCTTCTCCTGCTGATTCATCATAAAAGAAGTGATACATTAATACTGGTAGTCCTTTTGTATTTATTGCTATTTCTTCCACAACATTAACTTTTCTAGTAACCTCTGATGTATTTCCTGAAGAATCAGATACTTTATATTTAATTTCATATTCTCCAAGTGTACTTGTGTCAACACTTCCTGTTATCTCTATCTTATCTGTAATATCTCCATCATAATTATCTATTGCTTTAGCACCTTTTTCCTCATATTCATCTCCTAATTTAACTTGTGTTTTTCCAAGTCCATTTAAAGTAATCTCTGGTGAAATATGTTCAACAACTTTAACTTTTCTTATTATCGTTCCTTTATTTTTATTTCCTTCCATAAAAGAATATTTAATCTCATACTCTCCAATTTTAGATGTATCTATTTGCCCATCTATTACTATTTTATCCGACATGTCTTCATCTTCTATTTTTGCATTTGCACCTTTTTCTTCATATTCTGAATTTAATTCTATTTCTACATAATCATCACCATTTAAAGACATCTCTACTTTTTTATCAGTAACACTGTGCACAAACATGCTAACTCCTAAAATGACTAATATTAAGAATATACTTACTATTATTTTTTTCTTTCTGTTATTTCTTTTCTTTTTACTCGATTTCATAAAAAACTCCCCTTAATTATATTTCAAATAAATAGCTAATAAACATTGCATGTGACCAACCTAAACCTATTACCCAATTAGACTGCATTGTACTATTATCAACTTGTTCTGCTAAAAGACCATGTTTTGTAGCTGATTTAACTACAAATTCAAAACCTTGTTTTGCCTTTTCTATTTCTCCAACTTTATTATAATACATGCTCATCCATAAAGTTGTTATTGGCCAAGGAGCATTTCCTCCTCTATAATTATCTTTTTCAAATCTCAAAAATCCTCCTGTATATGTTCTTAATGTCATTTCCATTTTTTCAACTGTATTTTTTACCTTTCTATCTTTTGGTGTAAACATATTAAATGGAACAACACTTCCTATTACACTAATATCTGTTAATTCATCTTTATTATTTCTTAAAATTATTTTTTTATTTTCATCGATTAAATTTTTTGATACATAATTATTCAATTTATAAATATATTCTTTTAATTCATTAATATCTTTTATTATAGCATCTTGTTTCAATCTATTATTTTGATAAGTATCTTTTATAATTTCATATATTTTAATCATTGCATTAAATGCCCCAAATATACTTGCAAGTGAATAAGTATGAACTCCTTCTGTCATTTCCCATAAATCATAACTTTCTTGCATATGTTTATCATCTAAACATATATTTTCAACATATTTCTTTAAATATGATGCTGCATTCTCACATACACTAAACATATCTTTTAGAAATTTTAAGTCTCTCACACATTTAAAATGTTCATACACACCATATATAACACTTGCAGTTTCATCTATTTGATAACCCCAACAAGGTGCTAATCTTCCATCTGTGTAAAATCTTTGTTCCCACATTCCATTTTTACTTTGTGTATTTTTACAAAAGTCTCTGTAAAATTTTTCTGTTTCTTTTTCCATTTTTAGCAAATTAAATGCCCTTGTTATAAATACAGCATCTCTGGCCCAACAATAAGCATATCTTCCGCAATAATCCAATTTTTCGTCTACCTCTATACCTGCTGCAATTCCTCCTGTTTTATAATTTACTAATAATGGAAACAATAATATTGATCTAATATATATTTGCTTTATTTTACTTGAGTAATCCATTTTTTCTATTTTATTCATTTTGTCATCATCTATATGACCAGCCACATATTTTTCCCAATAATTTTCAGTACTTTTCAATTCTCTTGATACTTGGATCTTCCTGTTCTTTTCAATTATTTCATCTAATTTTATAAAATCATTTTCTTCATTATTATTTATAAATATGAATAATTGAATCTCTTTACTCTCTCCTGGAA
>CALXJL010000069.1 GCA_944388615.1 uncultured Clostridia bacterium | reverse complement strand
AATTCTACTGGTGAAGATATACCAATAATACTAATATGTACAGCTAGAAGAAATAAATCTGATTCTATATTGGTAAAACTTTTTGGAATAGGTGTATATAATGCTTTAATGGGAACTGATAGGAGTATTGAACAGGTTTGTGCTTTAATAAATAGACCACGTACTAAAAAAGAAGCAAAATTATATTATAAAATAGATTCAGAAGATGTTAATTACGAAACAGAAGATGAGGATGCAGTTAGTGAAGAAGAAATACAAAGTATATTAAGACATTATAAGAATTTGGGTAAAAATGAAGATAAGTATGCAGAAAGTTTTAATATTATAGCAGCACAGTATACAGATAAACAATTGATTCTTATAATAAAATGTTTACCAATAAATGTTCGTTCAGTATTAGAAACAACATGCCCAAAATATCAGCAATTAACAACATTTATGCCTAAAGTTCAAACAAAAACACCTGCTGTAGCAGAGAATAATAAAAAATCTAAAACTAAAAAGAAAGTTTCTACAAAAGTTAAAGAAACACATGTGGCCAAGAAACCGCCAACTAAGACTACAGTGCTATCAGTAAGCCAAAAAGGAGAATTAAATAATAAGATTGATATATTAGAAAAAGGTAAAAAAACTGTTCCAAGGGGAAATATTATTGTACCTGGAGTAGTGAAGACACAAATACAGTCTCAAACAAAGCCAATACCTAAGGTAACAAAATTGAACACAAAGCCAATACCTAAAACAATTAACAACACAAAACAAGATTTAACTAAAAATGTTGAAAATAAGCTTGAAACAGATCATTTGGATGATGATATGTTTGTTGATTATAAAGAAGATGTTCAAAATAATGAAGTAGAGGTAGAAGATAAGATGAGAAATAATAATATTAATCCTAATAGAAAATCACAAGGGATGAATGAAACAAGATATGATCAAAATATGAATTCAAGAAATCTAAGACAACAACAACAAAATACAAGAGTGCCAGAAACAAGGAGAGTAGCTCCAAACCCAAATGCACAAATGAGACAATCCAGAAATAATCTTGAAAACACTAATATGAATCGTAGACAGATGATTGAAAATGATGTTGAACAAGAAAGAAGAGGAAGAGGTAGACCTAGAAAAATTGCTACAGAAGATGAGATGACGGTAAATAGTGGAATGCAACAAGAAAAAAGAGGAAGAGGAAGGCCTAGAAAAGTTGCTATAGAAGATGAGATGACAGCAAATAGCGAAATGCAACAAGAAAAAAAAGGAAGAGGTAGACCTAGAAAAATTGCTATAGAAGATGAGATGACAGCGAATACTGGAATACAACAAGAAAAAAGAGGAAGAGGAAGGCCTAGAAAAATTGCTACAGAAGATGAGATGACAGCAAATAGTGAAATGCAACAAGAAAAAAGAGGAAGAGGTAGACCTAGAAAAATACAAAATGAATATGATGATTATGAAGATGACAATGTGTTACCAGGAATGCAAGATGAGTATGATGATTATGAAGATGATGTATTACCAGGAATACAAGATGAATATGATGATTATGAAGAAGATAATGTATTACCAGGAATGCAGGATGAGTATGACGATTATGAAGAAGATAATGTATTACCAGGGATGCAAGATGAATATGACGATTATGAAGAAGATGATGTATTACCAGGGATGCAGGATGAGTATGACGATTATGAAGAAGATGATGTATTACCAGGAATGCAAGATGAGTACGATGATTATGAAGAAGATGATGTATTACCAGGAATGCAGGATGAATATGATGATTACGAAGAAGACGATGTGTTACCAGGAATGCAAGATGAGTATGATGATTATGAAGAAGACGATGTGTTACCAGGAATGCAAGATGAGTATGATGATTATGAAGATGATGATATGGAGATCCCACAAACGTCAAATTATAGAACAAATAATAATAATTATAATAGACAAAATCAAAGAGAGAATAATTATTCAAGACAAGCAACTAATAATATGAATACTAGACAAAATAATAATTATTCGAATAATGCAAGGAAAAGAAGTAATTCTCATTATATATATGAGACAGAAGATAATTATCAGAATTCATATGGAAATAGAAACATGCTTACAAACCTGTTAACAAGTGACAAAAAAATAGCAGCATTTGTTGGAACTACTAAGAATGGAACATCTTTCTTAGTAAATAACTTAGCAGAAATGCTTTCTGGACAAGGTGTAAGAACTGCAATATTGGACTTAACAACAAATAGAAATTCATATTATATATTTACTCAAAATGATGAAGATCTAAGAAAGATAGCATATAGTTCAATTAATAAATTATCTGAAGGAATAGCAGAAGGAATACAAGTAAATAGAAATTTATCTGTATATACATGCCTACCAGATGATGAAAATAATATGGATGATGTTCAAAATATATTATCTACATTAGTTCAAAATTATTCATTAGTATTATTAGATTGTGATTTTGATACAAATTATGAATATTTTGCAGCTACACAGGAATTATATTTAGTACAAAGTATGGATGTTTTAACAATTCAACCATTAACAGCATTTTTAAGAGATCTAAAAGCAAGAAATGTATTAGATGAGGAAAAACTAAGAGTAGTAATAAATAAAGATGTTAAAGTAAAATCATTAACAGAAAAAACAATAATAGGAGGAATGGCTTATTATAATGATCCTGCAATGTCATTTATGACAGAATTATTTAATAAAGATACAATTAGAAGTTCTTATATAACATTTGATGAACAAACATATTCAAAATATCTAGAAGGAATTGTGAATTGTAAAATATCATTAAATGGATATTCAAAAGAATTCTTATTAAGTCTAAAAAACTTAGCGAGTATGGTATATCCAATGGTAAATAATAGATCAACATATGACAATAGTAAAAGAGGAAGAAATTATAATAGCGGAAATTTCTCAAATAATATGAATAATACAATAAATAGAATGAAAAATAATTATTAAAATATAGGGAGGAGAGATCTTTGACAATAATAATAGTAATAATAATACTAATATTAATAGTAATGGGACTAATGTTATATAACTATCAATTAGGGAAAAAAATAGATAGTTTCTCAAATACTAATCAACAAATAGTAAACTTAAATATATTACAAGATTTTATAGATTCTATAGGAGAAGACTGTCCTCCAGGTGAAAAAATCAAAAGAATTAATGATATATTAATTGAAAAATATGAAATTAAATATTCAACTATAGTAACATATAATGGATCTGAATATGAAATAAGGGCTACAAATGTAGAAGAGAAACATTGGGATACATTGAAAAAATTATATACAAATGAAGAATTTGCAGATAGTATACAAACTGCTACAATGAAATATATAACTACTGAAAATGAAGGAGAAAGATTACCATATTTAGAATCTGAATTTGCAAGAGCAAAATCTGCAATGTTCTTCCCTTTATATATAGATAATGTATATATTGGATATTGGATAATTGAAGGTTCAGAGCCTCACGAATTTGATAATATAGATACTGTTATTCTAGAATTAATGAAAAATAATATAGTATTAGCAATAAAAACAATTGCAAGTCAAGTTACTTTGGAAAATATAGTTAGAACAGATTTATTTACAGGACTGAATTCAGCAGAATATCTGTATGGAGAAGGTAAAAGAATTATTGATAAATATGATATTTCTACTATTTGTATGTTTAAGATTGTTAATATACAAGATATAAACACACAATGGGGAAGAGAGTATGGAAATGAATTAATTACTAAAATAAGTGATGTTGTAAAACAAAATTTAAATGAAAATTATATTTTAGTAAGATATATGGGACCTAAATTTGTAATTGTATTTGCAGGAATTGAAAAAGAAGGTGCAAAAGGATTTTTAGAAGATTTAAAATTACAAATTGAAGCAATAAAAATTATGAAGAAAAAAGAGGAGAGTAACGAAGAATCTAGCAATATAGAAAATTTGGATATAGAAAATATTGATTTGGAAAATGATGAATCAGAAAATAATGAAGACGAAGAATATGTATCACCAGCAGTAAATGTTATATTAACTACATATTACAAAGGGACTTCAATAGATGGAACAACTAAAAAACTTGAGGAAGTAATAGATGGAATAGATGGTTACTTAGAAAATATAGAAGATATTTAGTATTAAACCTTATAGTTAAAGGGTGGAAAGGAAATAAGTATGAATTTTGATGAAACAATGCGTTTTAAAGTAGAAAAAGACGGAAATACAAAATCAAGAGAAATTTTAAAAAGTGTATATGATGCTTTAGAAGAAAAAGGATATAATCCAATAAACCAAATTGTTGGATATATATTATCTGGAGACCCAACATATATAACAAGTTATAAAAATGCAAGAAATTTAATAAGACAAGTTGAAAGAGATGAGCTTTTAGAGAATATGGTTAAAAATTATATAGGGATAGAATAATGGAAACAAAAAATTATAGAAAATTGGGTATAGATTATGGTGAAGCAAGAGTTGGATTAGCAATAACGGATGCTCTTGGGATAACAGCACAAGGATTAGAAACAATTCACCATAATAATAATGATAAAATTATATTAAAAAGATTAGAAGAAATTCTAAAAGAATATGATATAGATACTTTTGTTGTAGGTTTACCAATAAATATGAATGGAACAAAATCTGAAAGAGTTGAAAAGACAGAAAAATTTATTCATAAATTAAAATGTAAGTTTCCGGGTGTAAAGATTGCAAAAATTGATGAAAGACTTACTACAGTTGCAGCACATAGAACAATGAATGATTTAAATGTAAATAAAAGGAAAAAGAAAAATATAGTAGATACAATTTCAGCAGTTTATATATTAGAAATTTTTATTAATAAATAGGAGGAAAAAATATGGAAAAAAATAATAAATTAGTAGGAAGATTACAAACAATATTATTAGTTATAACTTTAATTATTATATTAGTTATGGGATATTTTTTATTTAAGGCAGAGGATATAAATAAGGCTCATGAAGAACAAACAAGAGCATTAGAAAATACAATTACAGAATTAGAAGGAACTGTAAAAACATTGCAAAACAGACTTAATAGTATATCTGAAGCTGTAAATGGTTCAGATGAAAATACAAATAGTATAGATGAAACTACTTCAGAAGAAACTACTTCAGAAGAAAGTACAAATACTGAAAATGAGAACACAACTACTTCAGATGAAAGTACAAATAGCTCAGACGAAAATACAAACAGTGCAGATCAAGATTAATGTAAAATAATTAAAGAAATTGTGTCTATAATTTTATAAAATATCTTGTAAAATTTACAATAATAGTATATCATATACAAAAATACAAATAATAGTTATATATTCTTTGTAAGAAAGAAAGGAGAATAAGAATGGATAATTTTGAAGAACAAGAAGATCTAGATGATAATATAATAATATTAAGTGATGAAGATGGTGAAGAAATATCTTTTGAATTTTTGGATTTAATAGAATATGATGGTGAAGAATATGTTGTATTATTACCAGCAGATTTAACCGAAGAAGATGATGGTGAAGTAGTAATATTAAAATTAGAAGATACAGACGATTCTGAAGAAGAAGCATATGTGAGTGTAGAAGATGAAGATGTTCTAAATAAAGTATTTGAAATGTTTAAAGAAAGATATAAAGATGAATTTAATTTTATAGATTAATAGAAAATGGGTGTGGTTAGATAAGTAGTATATTTATATTAATCATACCCAAATTTATTTTAATATATAGACTAAAAAGAAATATAAAATTAGAATGAGTAACCAAAGAATTGGAGGATGAAAAATGAAAGAATTTAGTAGTTATTTAGTATTAATGTTTACAATATTATTTTGGATATTGAGAGTTGTTGTAAGTTTAACCAATGCAATGTATATGGATTTTCCTATAAAACCAATGGATGCAAATCTAGAGATAATTTTATTATTTGTAGCTTTAGCATGTATTGTATTAATAGCTAAAAGAAAGACAATTGGAGCAATGTTTTATTTAGTAATATATGGTATATATTTTGGTACAGATTTATTTAACTATGTCGGAAGAATGAGTGAAAGTTCATTAACATTGGATGAATATACTAATATGTTTGTATCATTGATTGGTTTAATATTACCATTTATAGTTTTATTTGAGTTATTAATAGATAAGAATAGAACTAAGAATCCAATAGATAAGAAAACAGATTGGTTTTATAAAAATAAGGATTATGATAGACAATTAGATGAAAGAGCAGATAAAAATAATTATAAAACTTTATAAAGGGAGATTAAGATGCTAGAAAGAAGACATGCAATTATAATTATAAGAAATGATAAAGGTGAATATTTACAATATTTTGATGAAAGATGGAATAGTTATTTATTTTTAAATTGTAAGATTAAAAATGAATTTGACACAAAAAGTATTGAAAACGAAGTGTATCTAAAATTAAATATGAGATTAAAAAAAATAGAATATAAAATGGATAGGATTCATGTTAAGTTTTCAGAAAGTGATAAAATTAATAAAGAATACCATCATTATTTTTATGTAGTTGAAGTTGAAAATTTGAGTAGTATTGCAGATAAAAAAGAATTTAAGATTAATAAAACCAATTTTAAATGGTATTTTTATGATGAATTTTTACAAGATGAAAGAATACAAAAAGTTAATTCTGATATAATTGAATTTATAAAAGAGATATAGAATGGATCACATGTAGATTATGGGAGATTTAATAATATGAAAATAGATAATAAAAATTGTAATTCTTGTAAGGCGAAATATGGATAAAGGTTAATAAATAATAAAAAGGAGCCAAATTTAACTTGCATTGATGCTAAACAGATTTATAATACATTGAAAATAGATGGAAAATTATTAATTAGAGGTGTAGATAAATTAGATTGTTGGTGCTTAAAATTATTGTTTGGTAAAGGACAAGCCTTTAAAGATGAAAAACCAATTAGTTTAATAGATTATGAAAATATTATAAAGGCAGGATTTAGACATGTTGAACTTGTACCGATACATATTAGAGAATATTATAAGACAAAGGAAGATTTATTAGCTTTATTATTAAAGACACCAATATTAGTTGATTTTTCTGAAATAGACGGGAATAATGAAACAAATAGTGCATTAGAAATTAATAATAAGAAAATTGATAAATATATTTCTGAAAATACTACAGATAGAGGAATTTTGTTAATCAGAAGATATTATGGAATAACAGCAATTAAATAGTGATTTAACCAACAGTAAAAGGAGAATGGAAATACAGATATAATAAAGGATAATGGTGGAAAAATTTTTGAGAATTTAGAACAGATTGCTACTTTTTTAAATAATAAATGTTAATTATACATTTTAAACAAAACTTGAAATAACTTTTTACATTTTTGAAGGAAAATAAAAATGAAATAAGGCCTGGGAACAATTATATAATCCTAATTTTAAAGTGTTCGAACCTGAACACTTTAGAAAACAAGTTTAAAAAAAGATTAGTACATTTTATATAAAAAAAGAGGTGAGTATGCATGAGTGATAAAATTATTGAAGTTCAAAATATTAAAGTAAGTATAGCTAATGTAAATGATAATGATTATATTTGTATTTCTGATTTTGGCAAATATAAGGAAGGAAAGTCAAAAGCAGATGACATTATAAGAAATTGGTTAAGAAATAGAATTACTTTGGAATTTTTAGGAACATGGGAGTCAATTTATAATCCAAATTTTAATTCCGTCGAATTCGACGGGTTTAGAAAAAATGCAGGACTTCATACATTTACATTGAGTGTTACTGAATGGTGTGAAAAAACAAATGCAATTGGAATTTATTCAAAACGTGGAAAATATGGTGGAACTTATGC
>CALXJL010000068.1 GCA_944388615.1 uncultured Clostridia bacterium | reverse complement strand
CATTTTAATCACCAAAACAAGTTTACCATATATTAGGAAATATTACAATTCTGTAATAATCGATGAAATTACCCTGAAAATTCTGGAAAAAATATTGACCAACAGGCATAAAATATAGTACAATATACATGTATTTAGGAGAAGAAAATGGAAGCAATTATAAAAAATTTAATAAAAAATGACAAGTTTAAAAAATATTCAGAAAAGATAAAGAAAACCAAAAGCCCGATAATAGTATCGGGCTTAACTGACGTGGGAATGATTCAAAATATAGTAGCATTAAATAAAAATAATAAAAAAAGAATCTGTTTAATTACATATAATGAAATACAAGCAAGAAAAATAAAAAAAGACTTGGAACAATTTAATTTAAAAGTAGGGATATTTAAAAAAAGAGAAATAGTGGCATATGACTATAAAGCAGAAAGCATGGATTTACCATATGAAAGAATAGATATTTTAAATAAAATTTATAATAAAAATTTAGATATTGTAATTACAACAATAGAAGCATTAATGCAAAAAATGATATCAAAAAGTACATTATATAAAAATATTATTAATTTAAAAATTGGAGACACCATAGATGTAGATGATTTAAAAGAAAAGCTTGTGTTAATGGGATATGAACGTATAGATCTAATAGAAGGTAAAGGACAATTCAGCATTAGAGGCGGAATTGTAGATATAGCTATTACAAATGATAATGGAATTAGATTAGAATTATGGGGAGATGAGATTGATTCAATAAGAAAATTTAAGATATTATCCCAAAGATCTTATAAAATGGAAGAAGAAATATCTATTTACCCAGCCCATGAATTTATTTTAGAAAAAGATTTAGATACTGTATGTAACAATATTAAGAAAAATGTTACTAATATAGAAGTCAAAAATAATATATTAAATAATGAGTTTGAAGAAGGAATTAACGAAAAAGTATTTAATAAAGAATATTTTGATAAAATATTTAGTGGTATAAATGAAGATTTAGAATTAATTAAATCTGGAGATTATATAAGTAAGGTAGATAAATACTTTAATCAATTTTATAGCAAACAGTCAAACTTCTTAGATTATATAATTGATGATTATATAATTACTTTTGAGGAAATAAAAAAGATAGAGGATAGACGAAAAAACATAATTAGAGAAAATAATAATTTGATAAAAATGCTGGCAGAAAAGGAAAAATTCATACCAGAAAGTATACTAAATATTAGTAAATTTGGTAATGAATATAAAGAAAATTGTAAAATATTATATGAAAAAATGGATTTACAATATGTTTCAGAAGATTTCAAAAAGATAAAAACAGAAGATATATACAATTTTAGATATAGAGAAGTAAAATATTTTAAAAGTGAAATAGAACTTTTAATAGATGAGATAAAACAAAAAATAAAAGAAAATAAACAGATAGCAATTTTTGCAGGAAATGAAGATCAAGGAGTAAAATTTTGCAATTTATTAAATGAAAAAGGAATAATAAATAATTATATTAAAAATTCATCATTAGAATTAGAAAATGGAAAAGTAATAGTAACAGACGGAATTTTTAGTTCGGGATTTGAATTATATGATACAGAGCTATTAGTTATTTCAGGTGAAGAATTATTTGGAGCAGATGTTAAAAGAAGAAGAAAATCAAATAATACTTTTAAACAATCTGAAAAAATTGTATATGCGGACTTGAAAATTGGAGATTATGTAGTTCATAAAACTCATGGAATTGGACAATTTATTGGAGTGAATACAATTACAGCAGATAAAGTTACAAAAGACTATATTAAAATTAAATATATTAATGATGATATTTTATATGTTCCAACAAATAATTTAGATAGTGTTAGAAAATATGTTGGAGCTGAAGAGGGAGTAAAACTAAATAGATTAGGAAGTAAAGAATGGACAAATACGAAAAATAGAGTAAAGAAAAACTTACAAACAGTTGCAAAAGAACTAATAGAATTATATGCTAAAAGACAGAAAATAAAAGGATTTGCTTATTCTAAAGATACTCCTTGGCAAAAGCAATTTGAAGATAGTTTTCCATATGTAGAGACTGAAGATCAATTAAGATGCATAGAAGAAACAAAAAAAGATATGGAAGAAGCTAAGCCAATGGATAGATTATTATGTGGTGATGTTGGTTATGGAAAAACAGAAGTAGCCATAAGAGCAGCTTTTAAAGCTGTAATGGATCAAAAACAAGTAGCATATCTAGTTCCTACTACAGTTTTGGCAGATCAACAATATCAATCATTTAAAGATAGAATGAAAGAATTTCCAATAAGAGTAGAACTTTTAAATAGATTTAAAACCAAAAAACAGCAAACTGAAATTGTTAAAAAATTAAAATTAGGGGAAATTGATATAATAATAGGAACACATAGAATATTAAGCAAAGATGTTGAATTTAAAGATTTAGGATTATTAATAATAGACGAAGAACATAGATTTGGAGTTAAAGCAAAAGAAAAAATCAAACAACTAAAATCAAGTATAGATGTACTAACAATGACAGCAACTCCAATACCTAGAACACTTCATATGTCTGTTGTTGGAGTAAGAGATATGTCTGTTATATATGAACCACCTCAAAATAGAAAACCTGTACAAACTTATGTATTAGAATATGATGAAGAAGTAGTAAAAGAAGCTATTACAAAAGAAATAGAAAGAAATGGTCAGGCATTTTATTTATTTAATAATGTAGAAAATATAGAGAAAAAAGCACAGCAAATTGAAGAATTAATACCTGAAGCAAAAGTTGCATTTGCTCATGGTCAAATGACTGGAAGTCAGATAGAAGATATAATGAATGATTTTATAAAAGGTAGGATCAATGTATTAGTATGTACAACAATATTAGAATCTGGAATAGATATTCCAAATGCTAATACAATAATAGTTGAAAATGCAGATAGACTTGGTTTAGCACAATTATATCAAATAAGGGGAAGAGTAGGAAGATCGGATAAACAGGCATATGCATATATTATGTATAAAAGGGACAAAATACTATCAGAAGTAGCGGATAAGAGATTAAAAGCAATAAAAGAATTTACAGAGTTTGGATCAGGATTTAAAATTGCAATGAGAGATTTAGAAATTAGAGGAGCAGGAAGTTTGCTTGGTGAGGTTCAACATGGACATCTAGAACAAGTAGGATATGATACTTATTGCCAACTTTTAGATGAAGTATTAAAGGAAATGCAGGGTATAGAAGTACAAGAAGAAGTAGATGTACAAATAGATATTAATGTGTCAAGCTATATCCCTGATGAATTTATAGAAGACGGAAGTCAAAAGATTGAAATTTATCAAGATATTGCTCTTTGTAGAACAGAAGAAGATATACAAAATACAATTGATGAAATAATAGATAGATATGGAGAGATTCCAAGAGAAATAGAAAACTTGCTAGATATCGCAAGAATAAAAGAAGGATGTAAAAAAAGCAACATAATTAAAGTATTACAAAAAAAAGATGGAATTGTGTTTTTATATGATAAACAAAAATTTGATCCACAGATATTTGAAAAATTGTGGAAAGTATATGGAACAAGATTAAAGTTTTCCACAGGTAAAGAACCATATATAACATTAATTATGAAATATAAAAATGACAAACAAGTATTAAATGAAATTAAGGATTATATATCTAATAATTTAAAATAGAATTTTCTGGAAAGGAAAAGAAGTTTTTATGAATATAATAACAAGTAAAGATAATGAAATTATAAAAAACATAAAAAAATTAAAAGAGAAGAAATACAGAAATAAAGAAAATAAGTATATAATAGAAGGGTTAAAATTAATAGAGGAAGCAATAAATGAGAATATGGATATTGATAAAATAGTAATATGTGAAGATTGTATGAGTGAAGAAAATCTTAATTCAAAGTTATTATATGAAATAGCAAAATATGATTGTATATATGTTTCTGAAAAAGTATTTTCTACTTTAACAGATGTAATGGTTCCTCAGGGAATATTAGCAGTAATAAATAAAAAATCTAATATAAAAGATATTAATTATAGTGAAGAATTAATTATTATATTAGACGGAATACAAGATCCGGGTAATTTTGGTACAATTTTAAGAACAATAGATAGTGCTAATCTAAAACAAGTTATAGTTACAAACAAAACTGTTGATGCATATAATTCAAAAGTCATTCGTTCAACAATGGGTGCAACATTTAGAGTAAATGTTATAGAAAGTGATGATATTATAAAAACAATAAAAGAAATAAAAAAACATAAATTCAAAGTTGCTGCAACATCATTACAAACAGATAAAAGTGTATATGATGTAGATTTTAGTAAAATTGCGATAGTTATAGGAAATGAGGCAAATGGAGTTTCAGAAGAGGTTATGAATATGGCAGACATAAAAATGAAAATACCAATGCTAGGAAAAACGGAAAGTCTTAATGCATCAGTTGCAACAGGAATATTAATATATGAATATGTGAGAAAAAAATTGACTAAGTAATAAAAAGTAGTAAATATTCAAAAAAGCATTAGAGGAAAAGGAATGTTTAAAATCTTATTATATGGTAAGGTGATATAAATGAAAGATATGCTAATTAAATATTATATAGATAAGGTAAAGAAGAGCCCAAAATGTATAAAAAAAATACCAGAGCAAGTATTGAGAGAAAATCCAGAGATATGTTTGGAAGCAATTGTAAAGGATAAGAAAGTGATAAAATTTATTCCAAAAGACGTAATTCAAGAACATGAATCAATTCAAAGTATCATATTGATTAGTGAAAATATTAGTAATATTTTCAATATTTCAGATGAAATATTGAATTCAAATCCGCAGTTACACAAGCTAATTATTAAGGAAACTAAAGGAGATTATATACCAAGGGAATTTTTATTAAATAATGTTGATTTTGCTGAAGAATGTATATCTGAATTAAGTTTAAATACTAGTGCAATTGTTGACTTAATTGTTTATACAAAAAATATTGAATATATAAAAGAAAAGATAAAAGATCGTAAAGAATATAATTTTAGCATATTCGATGTGAATAGATTAGTAAGAGCTTTAGAAAGTAATGATGAAATAGAAAAAGTTATAAATGAAGACAAACAATTTACAACATTTGAAATTGTGAGTTTTATATTAGATACAAAAGATGTTGAATTTATTAAAAAAAGTATAAAAAACAGGAGAAAATACGGATTTACACCTATGGATTTAAGAAAATTAATCATTAATACACATGATACAGAATATATAAAAATGATTATAAAAAATAGAGAAGATTATGGTCTTGTAGCAAATGACATTAAGGAAATCTTATTAAAAATAGAGGATAAAAAATTTGTAAAAGAAATATTGAGAAACTTATTGACTTATGAGAAGATACGGTTTTAGTATACAAAATATAAAAGATATATTGGTAGATGTTGATGATGTACAATATATAAAAAAGTTAGTTGAAGATGGTGTTATTGGAAATATAAAAGATTGCAAAAAGATAAATCTTCCTGATGGGATAACTATTGGTATAGAAATAGAATCAGAAGGAAAATATTCAAGAGATATAAAGCATATGCAAAAATTAAAGGATAATTGGCAGAGTAAAGAGGAATTTTGCCTATATCATGGAGTGGAAGTTGTTTCACCAATAATAAAAAGTGAAGAACATAAAGAAAATGAAATATATGAGATATGCGAAATTCTGAATTATTGTGATCAAATATGTAGTAAAAGATGTGGAGGGCATATACATATAGGTGCGGATTATCTTACCAATATAAATGCGTGGAAGAATTTAATAGAAATATGGGCTAATACTGAAAATATTTTGTATATAATAAGTAATAGAGAAGGAGAGAAAATAAGAGAAAGAATTATTGATTGGGCACAACCATTTTCCCCGAAAATAGAATTAGTTTTAGAAAAAGGAGAAGTTGACTTAGAAGATGAAGAAGATTTAGATGAATTCTGTAAAGAACTAAAAGTTATACAAGAATCAGAAATTGAGCCTTTTAGTGAACCGAGATATTCAGGAATTAACTTTTGTAATTTAGGAGATAGTGAAAAAGATACAATAGAGTTTCGTACACCAAATGGAACAATAAATCCAGATACATGGATAGAAAATATAAACTTATTTGGTGGAATAGTACAAGCGGCACAAGAATTGTCAGTAATAGAAGAAAAAATGGAAAGTGGACAAGAGTTAACAGATCAAGAAGTAAAAAAATTTCAAGCTTTTAAAAGAATTAAAACCATTGAAAATAAGCCAATATATGAAAATGAAAAATTAAAAGCTTTAATGGATCTGGTTATAGCTCCTGATGAACAATATATATATCTAAATCGATATAAAACAAATAGGAAATTATTGAAAGGTAAAAATATAGTTGAAAATGTAAATCCTATAAGTATAACTAGAAACCAAATAGGTAAGATAGCCTTTTATGGACAAGAACGAGTAACAGGTGAAGAATATTTACGAGTAAGTCAAATAATAGAAAATGAATTAGAAAATGAAAAACATACAATTAGAGAGAATGAATAAAAGAGGAGATTTTATGTTAAAAAAAATAATTATAATAGAAAATGGTAAACAATATCAATATGATACAGAAAGCGAAGTAGTAAAAAAATTAATTAGTGAACAATACTATGAATTATGTGAAAAAGATAGACAACAGATTCTAAAAAAGAAAGCAATAGCCAACTCTTTAAATAATAATATGGAAATACTTGATTCAGCTCAAATAGAGAAGAGTGCAAAAATAGATAATAAATTTATATTATTAAATGAAAGAACATATATATTATCTTTACTAACTGCTAATAATATAATTTTATTAGAAAGGGTAGACTCGAATATTTTTACAAATAGCCTAGATAAATCAAAATTCACGAAAAAGTATATAGTGGTAAATAAATTCGCTAAACAAATTTTAAAACAATTATTATTTTGTAAAGGATATGATAGTAAATGATAAAAGAGAGTAATTATCTGAAAGCATATGTAGAGATACAAGAAATTTTAAATCATATGCCATCTGAAGAGGTGAAAAAAATTGATCCTAAATTTCTTGAAATGATAAATAATAAAAAAGATAAAAATTATAATTTTAAGTTAGATAATACAAAAGAAATAAAAAAGCAGAAAGTTTTAAGAGAGACAAAAATAATTCTAGCATATATTTTTTTTAATTACCTAGCTACAGATAAGGAAAAAGAAATAATAAATAAAAAATTTAAGGAAGATATAATAGCAGAAGAAAAATTGAAAAAAGAAAGTTATTCTTGAATTTATTTTAATAGTTAAATAAGAATATTTTATATTGATTTATATATAAACACTATATATAATAATGACTAAAAATTAGAGAAGAAAGAGGAGGAAAGATAAAATGCACACAAAATATAGAACACACACATGTGGAGAATTAAATATATCAAATGTAAATGAAACAGTAAAACTTTCGGGATGGATACAAAGAATAAGAAATCTTGGTGGGATGAAATTTATAGATTTAAGGGATCAATATGGTATTACTCAAATAGTTATATCTGAAGATATGAAAGAGCAATCTGATAATTTGGTAACAGAATGTGTTATTTGTGTTTCTGGTACTGTTGTAGAACGTTCAAATAAAAATAATAAAATTCCAACAGGTGAAATAGAAATAGAAGCAAAAAATATAGAATTGCTTGGAAAATGTAAAAATGTTTTACCATTTGAAATAAATTCAGAAAAAGCAGATATCGAATCTGTAAGAGAAGATTTAAGACTAGAATATAGATATTTAGATTTAAGAAATGAAAAAATCCACAATAATATTTTACTTCGTTCAAAAATAATGAAAACAATAAGAAATAGGATGGATGAACTTGGTTTTTGCGAAATACAAACACCTATACTTGCAAATTCATCTCCAGAAGGAGCAAGGGATTTTTTAGTACCAAGTAGACTTCATCCAGGGGAATTTTATGCTCTTCCTCAAGCACCACAACAATTTAAACAATTACTTATGGTATCTGGATTTGATAAATATTATCAAATAGCTCCATGCTTTAGAGATGAAGATCCAAGAGCAGATAGAGCTCCAGGAGAATTCTATCAATTGGATTTTGAAATGAGTTTTGCTACACAAGAAGATGTATTTACAGTATTAGAAGATGTAATTCCTAAAGTATTTAACGAAAATTCAAATT
>CALXJL010000067.1 GCA_944388615.1 uncultured Clostridia bacterium | reverse complement strand
ATTTTGCCATAAAGTAGGTTTAACTTATGTATCTTGTTCACCATTTAGAGTACCAATTGCAAAACTTGCAGCAGCACAAGCAGCAATAAAATAATAATATAACAAAAAAAACATACTTTTGAAAATAAAATATTTCCAAAAAGTATGTTTTTTGTATTAAAATTTTATATGTAAAAATATAGATTTTTATATTCTTTTGTGATATAGTGTTATTCGTAAAAAGGAGATAAAAAAATGTCAGAAACAAATGATGTTAAGGAAACTATTGAAGATAAATTAAAATATATAGGTCTGGATTTAAATAATATTCCTAAATTTTTATATGAGTTTGAGCCATTGAATTTTAGACCATTAAAAGGTTATGATGAAAGAAAATACAAAGTATATGAATATGTTCCAGTAAGAGATATACAAATTTTGGTAGCCCCATCAAATAGAGATGAGGATTTAAATGAAAAATATAAATTAGCAACACCTATATTTACATATTTAGAATCTGATAATGAAGAATATATACGAAATTATTCTGTTTTTTTAAACATGCTTAAAAATTTAAATATTAATAAAATAAAAGAACTAGAAGAATTTCAGGACAAAGCAGCAAAAGATATTCCGTATGAAGTAAAATATACTGATAATTATTTGTGGCAGGTGTATTATTCAGATTTTGCAGATAAATATTTTATGTTGGTACCTGAAAAAGAATATGAAAATGCTGCTTTATTTTATTTAATAAAAAAACAGATAGAAGCAGAAAAAAATAATGAAGATATAAAGATATATATCCCAATAAGTCATATGGAATATTCAGAGGAATTATTAACAAATACTCAAATAACAGATTTAGAAAATTATATATGGTTATTTACAAGAGATTGGCCATCTATATATGAAGTATATAATTATAATGATGAATTATCTATTCAAATTCTAGGAAATACGAAAGTATATGAAAAAATATCTAGTGTGTATAAAATAAAATTAGAAAATAAAAAACAAGCAAACGAATTTTATAATTTAATTAAAGCGTTATTTATCTTAGAAACAGATTTACCTCATCAGTATACTTTCATTCCTAAAATCGATAAGTTTGGAAATTTTCAATTCACATTAAATAATGAGGTAATAACATATACAGATTTAGCTCAATTTTTAAAAAAAGAAATAATGTATAAATTAGATTATATTAATGAACAAAAAAATAAAATAAAAAAAATAAGCAAAGAATTAAATCTTTTAAAACAAAAATCAGAAAAGCAAAACAATTTATATATGTATAGACAAAAACAAATAGCATCTTTTCTAGAATGTAAAAAAAGTTTTTTTGGAAAAGTTAAATTTTTCTTTAAAAGAAATAAAAACAGCTATATAGAGCCAAAAGTAGAAAACAAGTTAGATGATAAAAAGGAAAAAGTACAAGAGAATACAGAGGATGTAAGTGATACAAGTTATACAATAGAAAATTTGATAGTTTTATGTCACAAAGTTGATGATTATGAAAAAAAAATAAAAAACATAGAATTAGATATTAAAGCTATTAAAAATACAATTAAACTAATGGAAAAAAAGATCGAAAATGCGACTAAGTATATAGAAGAAATAGAAGAACATCAAAAAAGTTTTTTTGAATTTATGAGATATACTAGTAAAGATAGTGAACAAGTTTTAACAGAAGCAATTTTTGAAGAAATTGAAAAAAAACCAATTATAAAAAAGTCATTTGATTATGAAGACGATATAGAAGAATTAGGAAAAATGCTAGATAAATTACAAAGGGAAAAGTTTACCAAAAACGAATGTGATGCAATATTTGCATTACAATATGTTAGCAAATGTGTGAATTACATAAATAATGAAACAGATTGTAATGAAGAAGAGGCAAAAAAAGAATTTGAAAATTTAAAAAATGAATTTATGGAAAGACAAGAAGAATATCAGTATAAAGCATTCGATATATTTGGAGCAATCGTTCAGGATCAGACAAAAATAAAAAGACTTAATAATGTAAAACATAGAGAAATTGAAAGAGATAAATTTGAAATATTGAAAATTAAAAAAAATACAGAATTTTTTGAGTATATAGAAAACATAAAAAAATACATGGATATATTAAAAAAAGCATATAAAAAGATTGAATCATTTCTTGATATATCATTATATTTATCTAGAAATGTTGCATTAAATAAATTCAATATAGAAATATGTAGTATAGATCCATATAAGGAAATAGAAGAATTACTTAAATCAGATGATGAAACTATACATCTATATAGATTTCATATAAATAAAGGAATGAATATTATTTTTTATACAAATATAATTTATTATGATAATAAAAATAATACACTTCCTATAGGAATGGATGTGAAGCAAAAAGGGTTAATAGACTTTAGCAAATATAGCTATATAGAAAACTTTAAAACAGAATTTAATATAAATATTCCTAAAAATGAACTATATGTAAACACTAAAAACATAATTGTACATGATATGGCAATAAAGGAGTGAGAAACTTGATAGAGAAAGAAGATGTATTAAAAAATTCAGGTGATAGAAATTTTATACTACAAGCTGTTAAGGAAAATGGTTTACTAATTGAATTTGCTGATGAAGAATTAAGGAATGATAAAGAAATAGCTTTACAAGCAGTTAATCAAGATGGTGGAGCATTAGAGTTTTTAAGTAATGATCTGAAAGCAGATAGAGAAGTGGTTTTAGCAGCAGTAAAAAACAAAGGTTGGGTCATATGTTATACAAATGACAAATTAAAAGATGATAGAGAAATAATATTAGAGGGAGTAAAAGTAACTGGTCAAGTTTTATATTATGCAAGTGAAAGATTAAGAGATGACAAAGAAGTTGTTATAGAATCAGTTAAAAATAAAGGATTAATCGCAAAATATGCAAGTAAAAGACTTAGACAAGATAAAGAAATAGCAGAAATTGCAATACAACAAGATTCAAGAGCTAAAAGTTATTTTTATCTGTAAAATGAAAATAATATAATTGTAAAACAAGGAGGAAAAATGAAGGAAAAGACTAAAAAAAATAAGAAACATAAAATTGACAATAATGTTAAATTTACAATACTTGCTATTATTGTGATAATTTTATTTAGTATAATAATATCACCTGTAACATTACAAAATGATACATATTATACGATTACAATAGGAAAAGATATATTAAACTCTGGTGGAATAGATCTACAAGATCATTATTCATGGCACCCTAATTTACCATATTATTATCCACATTGGGCTTATGATATAATGATATTTCTTATTTATAATTTTGCTGGAATGTGGGGAATATACATATCTACAATAATATTAGCAAGTATTATGGGGATATCTTTATACTTATTAAATTGTAAATTATCTAAAAATAGGCTTACATCATTTTTTATAACTTTAGGTGCAATGTATTTATTAAGAGATTTTATTGCAGCAAGAGCACAATTGGTAACATATATATTATTTATATTTGAAATTTGGTGTATAGAATCATATCTTAAAACAGGAAAAATAAGATATGGGTTTGGCTTATTTATAATAGCTACTATAATAGCTAATGTACATTCTGCTGTATGGCCTCTATTTTTTGTATTTTTCTTACCATATGTTGTAAGTTATTTATGGACATGTATTTTGGATGCAGATATTATATATAGAATTACAATATTATGGAATAAGCTATTGTTAAATATAAATAAAAGATTGAAAAAAGTAAAAGATAGAGAAGAAAAAATAAATATATATACTGAAAATATAAATGAACTTGAAGAAAAAATTCTATTATCTAAAACAAAAAGGGAAAAAAGAAGAGAAAACCCATATAAAATACAAATGGAAAAAAATCAAAATACTAAAAAATTAATTATAATAGGAATTATATGTATTATAACTGGTCTTTTAACTCCAATAAAAGATATGCCATATACATATTTATATAGAACTCTCCAAGGAAATTCTACAAGCTATATTAATGAACATCTACCATTAACACTTGCAAATGATGAGTTTACAGCAATAGCATTAGTATTATTTTTAGCTATATTAATATTTACAGATACCAAAATAAAACTTAAAGATTTATTTATGATGTCTGGATTGATTTTACTTGCATTTCTCTCAAGGAGGCAGACATCAATGCTGGCTTTAATTGGATGTTTAACAGTAAATCAATTGATAGCAGGGTTATTTAATAAATATGATAAAGAAGGTACTAAGAAAATAATAAAAGAAATTGTATCTGCAACAGGAGTAATAATAACTTTATTAGTAATTGTTTTATGTGGAGTATATGAATTTAAAGATAAGAAAGATGACGAATTTATAAATGAATCATCTTATCCAGTACAGGCATCAGATTATATTTTAGAGAATTTGGATATTGAAAATATGAAACTGTATAATGAATATAATTATGGAAGTTATTTATTATTTAGGGGAATACCTGTATTCATAGATTCGAGATCAGATTTGTATTCTCCAGAGTTTAATGGCACAAAGAATGAAAATGGAGAATATGTGGGAAGAGATATTTTCACAGATTTCATGAATATATCTAATATACTTCTGTACTATGAGGATAAGTTTAAAGAATATGGAATAACTCATTTATTAATAACCAGAAATTCAAAATTAAATATATTTATATCTAGAGATAGTAATTATAAAGAATTGTATTCATATTATAATTTTGTATTATATGAAAGATTAAATGCTAATCAGGATGTTTAATAAAGGTTTATAGGTTGCTCCTTAAAAACCTAAATACCTTATTTGGAGTAAAAAAATGAAAAAATTAGAAAAATATAAACTTATATTAATAATAGTTATAGTTTTAATAGTAATTGATCAAACTTTAAAAATAATGGCATCAACAATTTGGCAAAATGAAGGAAAAGTTATAGTCGATGGTGTGCTTAGTATGTCATATTATAAAAATACAGGTGGGTTTATGGGAAAACCACAAAGTATGATGTCTTTAATTATTACTGATTTAGTAATAATTGCATTAATAATTAGATTTATAATGCTACAATCAGAAAATATGAATTTATTAACAAAAGTATCACTTAGTATGATAATAGCAGGAGGAATAAGTAATTTAGCAGATAGAATATTCTTGGGTGGTATTATTGATTATATAGATTTTACAATGTTAAATTCAAATTTACCAATATTAAATTTGTCAGATGTATATGAAATATTAGGATTTGTATTATTTGCAGTTTCTATGGCAATATATACACATTCTGAAATAAAAAAGAAAAAAGATAAAAAGAAAGAAATAAAAGAAGAGGTATAGAATTGGAAAAAATAAAAGTGACAAAAAATTGTGGTATGAGAATTGATAAATTTATTAGCCAAACATATCCAACTATTTCAAGAAGTATGATTCAGAAATTAATAGATGATAATAATGTACATGTAAATGGTGTTATAGTTAAACAATCATATAAAATAGTGGAAGGTGATGAAATAGAAATAGAATTTCCTGAGCCTAAAGAAATAGATTTAAAAGCTCAAGACATTCCTTTAGATATTATATATGAAGATAATGATATTATTGTAGTAGACAAGCCTAAAGGACTAGTTGTACATCCTGCTAACGGGAATCCAGATGGAACACTTGTTAATGCGATTATGGCAATATGTAAAGATTCTCTATCTGGAATAGGAGGAGAAATAAGACCAGGAATTGTACATAGATTGGATAAAGATACTTCGGGATTATTAATTGTAGCTAAAAATGATGAAGCACATATAAAAATGAGTGAGCAAATAAAAAATAGATTAGTTCATAAAACATATATAGCACTAGTACGTGGTGTGATAAGCGAAAATGAGGCTACAATTAATATGCCAATAGGTAGAAGCAATAAGGATAGAAAAAAGATGGCTGTAACAAAAACAGGAAAGGAAGCAATTACTCATTTTAAGGTTTTAAAAAGATATAATAATTACACATTACTTGAGATAAAGATTGAAACAGGCAGAACACATCAAATAAGAGTACATTTAACACAAATTGGTTATCCTATTGTAGGAGATTATACATATTCTAATGGAAAAAATGAATTTGGTGTAATAGGGCAGATGTTACATGCTAAGAAATTAGAGTTTAAACATCCAATAACTGGAAAACAGATGGTATTAGAAGCTCCTCTTCCTAAATACTTTCAAGAGATTCTTAATGAATTAGACAATAGGTAAATGGAGGGTTATATATGGAAGAAATGAGATTACAGAAATTTTTAGCAAATAGTCGGAATTGCTTCAAGAAGAAAATGTGAGGAATTAATTTTAAATGGTGAAATATATGTAAATGGCAATAATAAATTAGAATTAGGAATAAAAGTAAACCCTGAAAAAGATGTAATTATATATAAAGGTAAACAAGTTGAATATAAAAAAGATAATTTTACATATATTTTACTCAATAAACCTATTGGATATGTGACAACTGTAAAAGATCAATTTAATAGAGAGTGTGTATTAGATTTAGTAAAAAATCAAAAAGAAAAATTACTTCCTGTTGGAAGATTAGACATGTATACGTCAGGAGCTTTAATATTAACAAATGATGGTGATTTTATTTATAAAATAACACATCCTAAAAATGAGATACCTAAAACATATAATGTAACAATAAAGGGAATGATCACAGAAGATGAAATAAAGCATTTAGAATCTGGAGTGGAGATAGAAGATTATATCTCTGGAAAGGCTAAAGTGAAAATTTTAAAAATCGATAAAGAAAAAAATATTTCTAGAGTTGAAATAACAATACATGAAGGTAAAAATAGAGAAGTGAGAAAAATGTTCGCTACATTAGGAAAAAAAGTTCTAGCTTTACATAGGAGCAAAATAGGAGACATACCTGTTAATGATATAAAAATTGGAACATGGAGATATTTAAAAAACGAAGAGGTTGAAAAATTAAAAAATAGCTCTTTAAAAGAATAAAACAAAAGAAAATATGAAAACGAAAGATGGGGATTTTAATGGTATATCAAAAATTTATGCCAGAAGGTTGGGATACATCAATAGAACCGATGAGTGAGACTATAATACAAGATGCAAGAAGTAATGGTATTATTTTACAAGGATTAGTGAATAAATGTGATGAAACAGGAAATTTGTATTTAAATTTAGGTAAAGGTATAAAGGGAATAGTACCTTTAGAAGAAGTTGAAGCTGTAAAAGTTAATAATAAAGGTATACCTAAGAAGGAGATATGTTTTAATAAAGTTAATAAAATAATTCAATTTAAAGTTTTAGGAAAAGATGAAAAAACAAATCAATATATATTATCAAGAAAATCTGTAGGAAAAGAAGCTACCAAATGGATGTTAGAGGAGTTAAAAGAAGGTCAGACTGTAAATGGTATTGTAAGAAACATAACAGATTATGGAGCATTTATAGAAATTGGAGGAGGAATAGTAGGATTAGCATATATTGAAGATTTATCTGTAGCTAGAATAAAATCACCAGAAGAAAGACTTAAAATTGGACAAAAATTAAAAGTTGTGATAAAATCTATAAATAGAGAAGATAAAAAGATAAGTTTATCATATAAAGAAGTCTTAGGAACATGGGAAGAAAATGCTAGTAAGTTTACCCAAGGAGAGATAGTTGAGGGAATTATTAGAGAAACTGAAAAAGAAAATAGAGGAATTTTTATAGAGATCACACCTAACCTAATTGGTATGGCAGAATATAAAAGCGGATATGAATATGGACAAAAGGTTAGTGTATATATAAAAAAAATATTACCGCAAAAGAAAAAGATAAAATTAGTTATTATTTAAATCTTATGAAAGAGAGGAATAAAAATGGTAGAAGATAGCGAAATTAAGGCTGAAGTATCTCCTTTTGCTATTAGAGAAGGAGAAATAAAAACATTTGATGGTAAAGATGGTTATGTGTCTATGAATCAAATTATCCATAAGATTAATATAGGTCATATTAATGAATTACACTTTGAAATATTAGAACTTGTGAATGAATTTGAATTCATTACTTCAAGACAACTATTACAATTGCTTCAGTGGAAGGGAATAGAGGTAAAATCACAGGATAAGTTAAATAATAAATTAGATCAAATGGTGAAATCAAAAATTCTAACAAGATATTATTTTAATTCTGAAGATGGAAAAGGAATATATAGAATATATTGTCTTGAAAAAATGGGAAAATATTTATTAACTAATTCAAGAGAAATAGAGTGTAAATGGCAACCGGCAGATAATGCAAAACCAGTTGCAATGATAAAAAAGAGATTAGCAGGTAATCAAGTAATAATCGCATATTTAAGAAAAGTTAAAGCATTTGATTCATATGTTGCAAAACCATCAATTACAGCTAAAATGTCTGGTAAAACATTTAAAGCAACAGGTGGAAGTGTAAAATTAACAAAAAACCACAAATCTATACAATTTGTTTTCGAAGTAGTAAGAAGAGAAA
>CALXJL010000066.1 GCA_944388615.1 uncultured Clostridia bacterium | reverse complement strand
TTATAGTAAAACTAATTACAGAAATATATAACTATGAATTTGATTTTTCATTCTCATTTCTGTAAATACATTTTACTATAGATAATAGGAAAAGTCAACAACTTTTACAATCACTTTATATACTTTTCTATTTCTGTCCAGGCATTTTCAGTATAAATTTTTCTTTCAGCTGAAAAAGGAATAAATTTTAAATCTTTTAAAGGGTTAAGGATTTGTTGTAAATTTTCAACTGCTTTATCCACTTTTGTTACAGCAATTTTGTCAGCTTTATTTGCAACTATAATACAAGGAAATTCAGATGCTATAACATAATCATACATTAGTTTATCATTAGCAGTTGGGTTATGTCGTATATCTATTAAAAACACAATTAGGCAAATATTTTTTCTAGTATTTAAATATTCTTCTATAAAATTTCCAACACGTATTTGCTCTGCTTTAGACATTTTACTATAACCATATCCAGGAAGATCCACAAAATAGAATTTTTCGTCCATATTATAAAAATTAATTTGTCTGGTTTTTCCAGGTTCACTACTGGTTCTAGCTAATTTTTTTCTATTAATCATTGTATTAATAAAAGAAGATTTACCAACATTAGATTTACCAACAAGAACTATTTCAGGTAAATTGTCTTTTGGATATTGAGATGGACTTACAGCAGATATTTTAAATTCTGGATTTTTAATTAACATCAATATTTCCTCCTATTATATATTTTATTTTTCTAGTTTTTCTAATCCACCCATATAAGGTCTTAAAACTTCTGGAATACTAACTGATCCATCTTTGTTATAATTATTTTCTAAAAATGCTATAAGCATACGAGGAGGAGCAACAACAGTATTGTTTAAAGTATGTGGATAATAGTTTGATTTTTCACCTTTTATACGAATACCTAATCTCCTAGATTGGGCATCTGTTAAATTTGAGCAACTTCCTACTTCAAAATATTTTTGTTGTCTTGGACTCCAAGCTTCAACATCCACACTTTTAGATTTTAAATCAGCTAAATCTCCTGAACAACATTCTAAAGTTCTAACAGGTATGTCTAAGCTTCTAAATAATTCAACAGTATATTTCCACATTGTATCATACCATTTATAACTATCTTCAGGTTCACAAACAACAATCATTTCTTGTTTTTCAAATTGGTGTATACGATAAACACCACGTTCTTCTATTCCATGAGCACCTTTTTCTTTTCTAAAACAAGGAGAATAAGAAGTAAGAGTACATGGTAATTCATCTTTTTTTAATATTTGTCCTTTAAATTTACCAATCATTGAATGTTCGCTTGTACCAATTAAATATAAATCTTCTCCTTCAATTTTATACATCATTGCATCCATTTCTTCAAAACTCATAACACCAGTTACAACATCACTACGAATCATAAAAGGTGGAACACAATAAGTAAAGCCTTTATTAATCATAAAATCACGTGCATATGAAATAATAGCAGAATGAAGTCTTGCAATATTACCCATAAGATAATAAAAGCCATTACCAGCAACACGTCTTGCAGAATCTAAATCTATTCCAGAAAAACTTTCCATTATATCTGTATGATAAGGAATTTCATAATCTGGAACAATTGGATCTCCATATTTTTCCACTTCAACATTTTCACTATCATCTTTGCCTATAGGAACAGATGGATGTAAAAAGTTTGGTATTTTCATAAGTTTTTCTTTTATTTCAGAAGAATATTTATTTTCTAATACTTCATTCTCAGAAAGTTTATTATTTATTTCTTGTACCTCAAGTTTTATTTTTTCGGCTTCATCTTTTTTTCCTTCTCTCATAAGGTTACCTATTTGAGAACTTAATGAATTTCTTCTTGCTCGTAGTTCATCACCATTTAATTTAACACTTCTATTTTTATTATCTAATTCGATAATTTCATCAACTAAATGTAATTTATGGTCTTGAAATTTCTTTTTTATATTTTCTCTTACTAAATCAGGATTTTCTCTTAGAATTTTTATATCTATCATAATGTACCTCCATAACTATTGAATTTGTGCTCATTTTATCATCTTTAAAAAAGAATGTCAATTTGTAATAAATACATAATATACTGCATATAATACATAAAAGGAGGAATGTGTATGTACGAAAATTATATTAGAGAAAATTTAGTAGAAGAGAAGAGTGAAGAAGAAAAAAATCAAGAATTATTAATAAATGTAATAAAAGCTAAAAGAGATTTAGAAAATGCAAATAATAATTTTCAATATGCGGAAGATGAGTTAATAGATTATTATACTTATCAGATAAAAGCTTTACAATCTAAAATAGATTATTTATTAAAAAAAGCAAAAAATAGTGGTCTTGCATTAGAAATAACGGACAAGATTAATTTAAGATCAGATAAAATAGTGTAATATTTGTATAGATTGTCTCATATTGTTTATTGAGGTGATAATTTTGGATTACAATATTGGGATAATATATTTAGGTGTTATATGTATAATTTTAATAATATGTAAGGTTTTTATTAAACCAATAAAAGTTCTCATAAAAATATTAGCAAAATCTATAATAGGTGGAATATTCTTATATATTGTAAATCATATTGGAATAATGCAAATAGGAATAAATTTATTTACAATATTGTCAATAGGAATATTGGGAATACCTGGTGTTGTAATGCTAGTTGCTACTCGGGTTTGCTTAAATCATGTGAAGATGATATAATATATTAGAAGATGGAGGAAAATATGTTATATAATCGAAATAAAGTAAATGAGATAGTGGAAAAGAAAATTGATGAATTAAATATATATCAAACAAGAACTTATCTTGATATAATAATATCATATGTAAAGAAATTATATGATAAAAATAAAGAATTGAATGCTGAAGATTTACAATCCATACTTTGGCAAGAATATTTAGAAAAAGAAGGAGAATATAGTGCCATAGCTTTAGATCTTGGAGGGATACATATTCAACAAATTGTAGGAGAATATCTAAAAAATAATCCAGAGGAATCACAAAGGATTTATGAAATGAATAAAGGTAAAAAATATGTAGAGAGTAATGATTATTATACATATAATATTAAAAGAGAAAAAAATAGATTAGTAAAAGAAATGTTACACTTTTTTAGAGAGCATTGTAAAGAACAAAAGAATGATGACATATTAAAAAAAGAAGCAGAATTATTTCCTAGAATGGTGGAATTATATTCAAATTTTTTTGTAGATCAAAGAAAAACAAGAAACATACTATTATTGCAAGATTTTTATGAGAATTTTCTTAAAAGATATAATTTAACAGGTAAATATATATCAAATTATAGCAATCAATTAAGATTACTAGGCTTATATGAATTATCTGATGATAAGCATATTGCAGAAATGTTAGAAAATACATTTGACAAAAAATCATTGGAGAAAAAATCTGCAGAAGAATTAGCTATAATGAATATATTCTGGCAAAATAAAAAATCTAAAGAGCAAACACAAATTTATCAAGCCATGATAATGGCAAGAGATTTAGGAATATTCGATAAAGTAGTGAATGGTGAAGAAATAAATATAACAAATGCACAAATAAAAAATTCTATGAAGAAAATTTTTGAATTATATATATTATGTGATGAACAATATAGAATGAATGATATAAGTATTGAAAAGGGTGCTAGTAAAGAGATATCTGAAGAAATGTTAGATTATATTAATTTAAATAAGGAATCATATAAAACAGAATATGATAAAAGTATACCAACAAGTTATAATGATATGGAGCAGGATTTTGTAATAGCATATAGTGGATATGTTCAAAATAGGAATATTTATACTGTAAAAGATAACTTAATAGTGAGTATTGTGCTAAATCTTTTAGATAATAAAATAGTAAAAAATTGGGGAATAATTGAAGATGTGGAAGTGGGACCAGAAGATACAGATAATATTATTATTGGAATAGATTTACCTGGAATGAATATGCCAGTAAGAGTGCATGTGGATAAGAATGTTATATTAAGAGTATTGCATGGAATGAAAAGAGATACATTATTACCTATTTATCAAGGTGAAAAAGATTTTTCTAATAAAATAACTATAGTTAAGTCACATATGTTATTAGATGTAGACAAAGATTATAAAAAGAAATTATGGGAATATGATAATGAATTTAAAGATGAAGGTACAGTTGGACATGTAGTATCACATTTGAAATATATTGCAAATCCTAAAAAAGTACCAGAACATTTAAAGGTTCAACAACCTGGTACAAGAGCAAGAGCTCAAATGAAAAAATGGAAAAATCTAATTACAGATGAGGTGCTTGTGGAAAAGCAAAAAGAGCTAATTCCAGAAGAAGAATATTATAAAAGAAATACTGCTGATGATGAAAATAATGGAGGAGATAGTAGGTAGAAAAATAAAAAATAAGCAGGAATACAATATTGGTATTCCTGCTTATTTGCAATAAAATGTAAGTTATTCTACAGTAACAGATTTAGCAAGATTTCGTGGTTTATCTACATCTAGATTTTTATTCATAGATATATAATAAGATAATAATTGTAATGGAACAACAGATAAAATAGGTGAAATAAGGCTATTTGTATCTGGAATCTTTATTACAGAATCATAGTTATCTGTAGAGAGTTCTTGGTTTGTTACAATTAATGTGTTTGCACCACGAGTTATAACCTCTTGTATGTTGCTAACTGTTTTTGGGGCTAAGTCTTTATCTGTTAATATTCCAATAACTGTTATTCCATCTTCAATTAATGCAATAGGTCCATGTTTTAATTCTCCAGCTGCATATGCTTCAGAATGAATATATGAAATTTCTTTCAATTTTAAAGATCCTTCTAATGCTACATTATAATCAGAACCTCTTCCGATAAAAAACATATCAGTTTGTTCATATACTTTATCGGCAAATTCTTTTATCTCATTAGATCTAGATAAAATTTCTTCTATTTTTTCAGAAAGGTGTAATAAATCATTTTTCAATGTATCAAGTGTATTTGTATCTGAAGTTTCTAATATTTCAGCAAAATATATAGCAGTACATGCTAATAGGGCAACTTGTGATGTATATGCTTTTGTTGAAGCAACAGCAATCTCTGGTCCGGCATGAGTGTAAATAGAGTAATCTGCTTCTCTTGTAACTGAACTTCCTATAACATTTGTTATGGCTAGAGTAGTCGCTTTATGTGATTTTGCAAGTTTTAAAGCTGCTATTGTATCTGCTGTTTCACCAGATTGGCTAACAAAAATACATAATGTTTTTTCTGAGATTATAGGGTCTCTATATCTAAATTCAGATGCGATATCTACAGTAACTGGTATTCTACAAAGTTTTTCTATCATTGTTTTAGCACATAATCCTGCATGCATAGCAGTACCACATGCAATAATATAAATACTTGAAATTTTTGATAAATATTCTTTTGTAAATCCTAAATCCTGAAAATTACATTTTTCAAATTTATTATTTTTCATAGGGATTCTAGAATAAATAGTTTCACGAATAGCTGTAGGCTGTTCGTTAATCTCTTTTAACATATATGTGTCAAACCCATTTTTATCTGCAGCTGTAGAATCCCAATCTATTATTTCTATTTCTTTTTTTATATTATTTAAAGATATATCATAAAAATTTATCGTATCTTTAGATATAATTGCATATTCATTATTATCTAGTAAATAAAACTTATTTGTATATCCCAAAATAGCGGGAATATCAGAAGCTATATAATTTTCATTAATGCCACTACCAATAACAAGAGGACTATCTTTTCTTGCAACAATAGTAATGTCAGGAAATAGATATGAGATAACCTCTATTGCATAACTTCCTATAAAGTCTTTTGTAGCAGAATTTACAGCTTTTAAAAACTTTTCTTCTGAATCATTATCATTATCTAAAGTATAATAATAATGAATAAGATTAGGTATAGTTTCAGTATCTGTTTGCGAATAAAAAACATAACCTTTTGATTTTAAAAATTCTCTAATTTCATTGTAATTCTCAATTATACCATTATGAACTACTGCAAATGTATTACTATTATCATAATGAGGATGAGAATTCTCCTTAGAAGGTATACCGTGAGTTGCCCACCTTGTATGAGCAATACCAACAGTTCCCATTGATTTTTCGGTTTCAGGCATAGAATTTAAATTACTAACTCTACCTTTATTTTTTACTATAGATAATTTGCCATTTTCTATAGTAGCAATTCCAGCAGAGTCATAACCTCTATACTCTAATTTTTGAAGTCCATTAATAAGTATAGGAGAAGCCTTTTTTTCTCCTACATAACCAACGATTCCACACATAAATATCCATCCTTTCAAAGCCTAATTTATAGGCTTATTTATATATTTTTAGTATATAAATTAAAGGCACCCTATTAAATTTGTTTCCAATATTGCTATTGGGGTTTGTTAATATTTATGGCAGTACCATGCCAAGAGAACATCCGCCGAAAATTCGATAATTCTCTGCCTCGTCAACAATATAATAATATATTGTTCTGGCGCTTGAATTTATAATTTTAATTTATATACTTTTCTATAATATATTACTATATCACATTTTTGGTGTCAATATTCAAGGAAAATTCAGGCAGGATTATAAATTAATTTAAATAATTTATTTTATTCAGTTTACTTACTCTTTCATATATCTCTTTCCATTTTGAAACTCTATCTAATGTTTGTTCTTTTTGATTATATCTTGTGTTCATTGTATAAACTTTGATACCATTACTTATTAAATCTAAACTTATTTTTGTACTATCTTCAATCATTAAATCAATATTATTCTCTAAACATACTTCTGTCTTCGCATGTTTATCATAAGCATTTGTAAATATTAATTTATCGTAAATGATATCATATTTATTTAGCCATTCTTTTGTTAATTCATAAGGATTTTGATATTCTCCATTATCTCTTCCTGTTATAATATATATTTCGTGTCCATCCTCTTTTAATTTATTTATGTAATAAGGTGCACCTTCTATTGGTTTTAGTTTTTTTGCAAAATTTTCGATATTCTCATTATAAAAATTATTTTCTTCTTCTACTGTCCAATCAAACATTCCTTTTCTCAGATATTCTGGATTTTTATTTATAATTCCAGTATTTCTTAATTCTTTATCATGTTTTAAATATTCTTCTAATAATGTATCATCAAAATTAGATATGCAATTATCTATATCTATACCTATTTTCATGTTCTATACTCCTTGTATTTATTTTAATTATTTCTTATAGATTTTTTGTAATAGAGCTTCTTCTAAAGTTTTTGAAAAATTTATTTTTAAAGACTCTGCTTTAGTATTTATCCATTTTGGAATATTAACTGTTTTCTTTATTAATTCTTTACCCCACTTTTCAGCAAATGAACTAATATCTACTGATATATATGTTTTAAATTTTGAAATGTAATCCCAATTCTTTATATCTAATCTCTTTTCAAATTCTTCGAAAGATATATTTTCAATTTTACTTGCTTTAGGTATCTGATTACCTTCTTCCATTTCATCTAATAATAGACCTGCAATTAGATCTTCAGCCATTTCCATTGCTTCTTCTAATGTACTTCCACAAGTAGTAGCAGTAGTATTTAATGCTTTTTCTAAATCTGGAACAAAAACAGAATATCCACCATCTTTTTCTTCGTAAAATAATACTGGATAAATAACTTTCATGATTATACCTCCTCATATTTTTACAAGCTAGGCTTTATTTCAAGCCTGCTTGTTTTAAAATACTGTTAAGAGTTCCTTTGGGAATATCTCCTTTATGGTTTGGTACTGGAATACTACCGTTTCATTTCATTATGCTTATATATGTAATGTGACCCATTAGTGTGATGGTGATACCAACCTTTGGAGATTAACAATTTCTCTAATTCACGAAATGTCATGGTTATTTCCTCCTAACAATTATATTATACTACGTATACTACGTACAAATCAATAATTTTTTAAAATTTTCTCAAGATTATTATTTTATTTATCCAGGCTAAAAGAGAAATAGTTAAGGCAGGCTCAGAAATTTCCCTGTAATAAGGTAATTTATAATTGTAAGAAATATATATTATAACAAGTAATTAGTAAATTAGCCAAGGAAAAGTAACTCAATTCCTTTTTATGAAGATCATTTTATACCTTATAGACTTTCATTTGGAACTAATTCATCCATCATATATAATATCATTTTACTTTGTTCATATTCTTTTATTTTTATATACTTTGTCTTTGTCAACAGTTTGGTTTTAATATTTTATAAAAATATTAAAAGCTATATGAAATTATTAAAAAATATGATAAAATAAGAAAAAATGCAAAAGCGTATCAAATGGAATTATTAAAAGATAAAATAAAAATAAAACTAAAATGCTAATATGGTGTTTGGAGAAAAATTAAATGCAAGAAAATTCTATGAAAAAATGGGTGGAAATTTGTTATCTGATGAAAAGTATTTTGAAAAAGAGGAAAAAAATATAAAGAAGTAGGATATGTTTACAATATTAATGATAATGAATAGGAATTGATA
>CALXJL010000065.1 GCA_944388615.1 uncultured Clostridia bacterium | reverse complement strand
GAAAATTCAATTAATTGGTTAAAAGACACAGGCTTAATAAGAGTTGTAAACAGAGTAAAATGTGGCAATAAGCAACCCTTGAAAGCCTATGAGGATTTAAAAGCATTCAAAATATACTTACTTGATGTTGGTTTACTAAGAGTTCTTTGTGAATTACCTTATGAAACCATAATCGAAAAGGATTCAATATATAATGAATTTAATGGATTACTTACAGAACAGTTTGTACTTCAAGAATTGGGAAATATCAAAAAAGTAAATACAATTTATTATTGGTCAAACGAATTTCAAAGTGAAATAGATTTTGTATTTGCATATAAGAACTTAATAATACCTGTTGAAGCAAAAGCAGGAATTAATGTTAAAGCTCAAAGTCTAAAAGTATATATGAAAGAATATAATCCTAAATTTGCCATAAGATATTCTCTATTAAATATAAAATTTAATAATAAGATTTTAAATATTCCATTATATGCTATTTGGAATACTGAAAATTATATAGAAGAAATAAAAGAAATAAATTAAAATATCCACATTGAAAGACTTTACCCCCGTATGTACTACTGAGATGATAGCTTTTGAAAAAGAGCGTACAACTTTTGAGAAATTAAATACTAAGTTATTAGGATTAAGTATTGACAGCAATCCATCACATCTTGCATGGGTATATGATATCTTTCAAAAAACAGGAACAAAAATACAATTTCCTATTATAGCAGATAGATCAGGTGAAATTGCAAGAAAGTACGGAATGTTAGCGACTAATATAAGTAATACAGAAACAGTTAGAAATGTATACATAATAGATGATAAAGGAATTATTAGATTAATATTAGTATATCCTTTGAATATAGGTAGAAATATAAAAGAGATTATAAGGTGTGTCAGAGCATTACAAACAGCAATAAAAAATGATGGTGCAACTCCTGTTAATTGGACTGATAAAGAGCCTACAATAATATCTGCTCCACAAACTTTTCCTAAATTACTAAGAAGAGTTGAAGAAATACAGCAAGATAAAAATGGTATGAGCTGGTATTTAAGTTTTAAAGTATAAATATATATTTTTTTACTTTTAAATTTTCTCTCAATATTGTAAAAGTACGAAAAAAAGTTTATAATGATATTCAAGATTTAAATATATAAAAAAGGATAATATTATGGAAAAATTAGAACAAACTATAAAAAGTAGAAATAAAAGATATACTATATGGAGAATTTTAACTTATTTTATTGTATACAGTATTTTAGGATACATTATAGAAACTATATTTGGAATTATAACAAAAGGGACATGGGAAAGTAGACAGAGTTTTTTGTATGGACCGTTCTGTAGTATTTATGGCTTGGGATTTGTTGATAAAACAACAATGTGATTATAGCACGAAAACAGCTTATTATCAACGATTTAGAAGAAAGCTCCATAATTTTTGCTATTTATTAGACTTTTTTTTATTTATATGATAAAGTAGAAATAGTAAAAATCTTCATGAATAAACACATCAATATAAGCATATTTTTTATAAAAATAGAGAAAATAATTTTAAGAAAGGACAAATAACTCTATGTATGATATAGTTATTATAGGAGCAGGACCTGCACGGAATATCTGCTGGTCTTTATACTAAAAGAGCAAATAAAAAAACACTTATAATATATCAAGATTTTTCAAGTGTTAGAGATGCAACAAAAGTGGAAAACTATTATGGGTTTGAAAATGGAATTACAGGAAACGAGTTATATCAAAAAGGGATAAAACAAGCATCTAATCTAGAAATAGATTTGTTAAAAGAAGAAGTTGTAAAGATTTCTCATTTAAATAGCAATTTTTTGGTTCATACAACTAATAATCAAATTGAATCTAAAGTTGTTATAATTGCAATAGGTAATCAGAAAAAACATCTTGATATAGATGGACTAAACAAGTTTGAAGGTAGGGGAGTAAGTTATTGTGCAATATGTGATGGATTTTTCTATCGTAATAAAGATGTTGTAGTTATAGGTAGTGGAACATATGCAATTTCAGAAGTAAATGATTTATTAAATATAGCAAATAATATAACTATTTTAACTAATGGAAATAAACCACCTGATTTTAGAGCTGATAATGTAAGTATTATATCAAAACCAATAAAATTAGTTAGAGGTAATACTAAAGTAGAAGAAATAGAATTTGATGATAATTCCAGTATAAAAACAGATGGAATATTCATAGCTCAAGGAGTAGCTGGAGTTACAGATTTATCTAAAAAATTAGGATTAATAATAGAAAAAAACTCTATAGTAACAAATAAAGATATGGAAACCAATATCCCAGGAATATATGCATGTGGTGATGCTACTGGAGGTTTATTACAAATTTCTAAGGCTGTATATGAAGGCACTAAAGCAGGATTATCTGCAATAAAATATTTAAATAATAGGAGGTAAATTTAATATGAGTATTTTGACAATAAACAATAATAATTTTGAAAAAGATGTTCTTGGTTCTGAAAAACCGGTTTTAGTTGATTTTTACGCTGATTGGTGTGGTCCATGTAAAATGATGTCACCTATTGTTGAAGAAATAGCAGAAGAATGTAATGATACAATATTAGTAGGTAAGGTTAATGTAGATGAAAATCAAGAATTAGCTCAAAAATATGGAATAATGAGTATTCCAACATTAATACTATTTAATAATGGAATTCCAAAAGAAACAATTGTAGGTCTTCAATCAAAAGAGCAAATAAAGCAGAAACTTAAATAGAAATTTTCTGTATCTTGACAAAAAAAGTAATATGCCATAAAATATAATGTATGAGTAAATTGAATAGTCGCGTATAGCAAGGTCGCAAGGCAGCGTACGAGGAAAGTCCGGGCTCCACAGAGCAATGATGCTGGATAACGTCCAGTGAGGGAAACCTTAAGGAAAGTGCAACAGAAAATAACCGCCTATGAAAATAGGTAAGGATGAAAAGGCGAGGTAAGAGCTCACCGCTGGTATGGTGACATACTGGGTCAGTGTAAACCCCATCTGGAGCAACACCTAAAAAGAAGGTTAAGGCTGCTCGCCATCTTCTGAATTGGTGGCTTGAGACATATAGTAATATATGTACTAGATAAATGGCTATTCTAGACAGAACCCGGCTTATAGATTTACTTATGACCCATAATAGAGAAATTAATGATTTTTCTATTATGGGTCATGTTTTATGTTAAAATCACCACCAGGCTCACATATAACTTCTTGTTTTTTGTTATTAATTGGATTTATAAATGATACTTTGTACGAGTGAAGAGCTTGTCTATTTATCAAAGAAGATGGTTTCCCATATAGAGTATCTCCGAAGAATTGGAAATCCGATATGAGCTAAATGTACTCGAATTTGATGTGTTCTTCCTGTTTCTAAAGTACAATGTATTAAAGAATAAGTATTTCCACAAATTATAAATTTATCTAAAAATTCATAATGAGTAATTGCGACATCTCCCTTATTATCTACACACCTTTCAATAATACTATTCGCTTTTCTTGCTATAGGTGCATTAATTGTTCCGCTTCTTTAAAGAACTCATATCTCCAACAACTATAGCTAAATACTCTTTTGTAAATACACCATTTTCCATTTGTCTTATCAAACTTTCTTGTATATATTCATTTTTTGCAAATATCACAATTCCAGAAGTATTTTTGTCCAACCTATTAACAGGTCTAATTTTCTTTTTCAATCCTATTGAATCAAAATAAAAACGAACTCCATTAGACAAACTGTCCGAATAATGTAACATAGACGGATGAACTGCAAGAAAAGGAGGTTTATTTACAATTAATAGACCATCATCTTCATAAATAATATCTAGATCCATTTTTGTTGATACAATATTAGAATTATCTTCATCATAGTTAAAATCTATTTTTATAATATCATTCATACTTATTGGATCGTATATATTACAAGATTTCCCGTTTAATGAGATAGCAGAATTCTTTTTTAATCTAGTTAATAATCTGTCTGAAACTTTAAAATGATTTTTTAAAACTTCTTTTACATTTGTATAATTTGTATTAACCATATATGTTAAATTCATAACTACTCCAATCTATTATTATTTTTTGCTATTTTATTGCAATATTCAACATTTATATATATAATATAAACAATTCAAAAAATCAAGAGGAGGGAAAAAATGTCTTTTATAGATGATTTAAAAAACAGAGCAAAAAAAGATATAAAAACAATAGTTTTACCTGAAAGTAATGATATACGTGTTTTAAAAGCTGCAGAAATAGCATTAACAGAACAATATGCCAAAATAATATTAATAGGAGATACAAATGAGATAAATAATATAGCAACTAGTAATAATATAGACATTTCAAAAGCTACTATAGTGAATCCGAAAGATAGTAATATGTACGAAGAATTTGCTACAGCTTTTTATGAATTAAGAAAAGCTAAAGGTATGACAATAGAAAAAGCAAGAGAAATGATGCTAGATTATACTCATTTCGGAATGATGATGGTTAAACAGGAAAAGGCAGATGGTCTAGTATCTGGTGCTTGCCATTCAACTTCAGATACATTAAGGCCTGCACTTCAAATATTAAAAACTGCACCAGGGACAAAACTTGTTTCAGCATTTTTCTTTATGATTGTTCCAAATTGTGAATATGGAGAAAATGGTGCATTTATATTTTCTGATAGTGGTTTAAATGTTAACCCAACAGCAGATGAATTATCAGAAATAGCAATATCTTCAAGTAGAAGTTTTGAACAATTAACAGGAAAAACAGCTAGAGTTGCTATGTTGTCATATTCAACTTATGGAAGTGCACCAAGTAATGATTTAATAAATAAAGTAGTAGAAGCAACTAATTTAGTAAAAGAAAAAGAACCTAATTTAATTGTAGATGGAGAATTACAATTAGATGCTGCAATAGTACCAGAAATAGCGAGTAGCAAAGCTCCAGGAAGTGTATTAGAAGGAAAAGCAAATACATTAATATTCCCTAATTTAGATGTTGGGAATATTGGTTATAAATTAGTTCAAAGACTTGCAAAAGCAGAAGCATATGGTCCTCTTTGTCAAGGAATTGCAAAACCAGTAAATGATTTATCAAGGGGATGTTCTGCACAAGATGTTGCAGGAGTTATAGCAATAACTGCAGTGCAAGCACAAACAAATTAATTATAAAGGAATGAATCTATGAAAGTTTTAGTATTAAATAGTGGAAGTTCTTCTTTAAAATATCAATTAATAGATATGGAAAATGAAGAGGTTTTAGCCAAAGGAAATTTTGAAAGAATTGGTCAAATGAATTCTTTTTTAACACATAAAGTTAATGGAGTAAAACATAAATTTGAAAGAGCTGTAAAGAATCATAAAAAAGCAATATCTTTTGTATTAAGTCGATTGCTTAGTGAAGAATATGGTGTAATAAAATCGTTAGATGAAATAGCAGGAATAGGGCATAGAGTAGTACATGGTGGCGAAAAATTTACCAAATCTACAATTATTACAGAAGAAGTACTAAATGAAATTAGACGATGTACTGAACTTGCTCCATTACACAATCCTGCAGCAATTTTGGGAATAGAAGCATGTATGAATTTAATGCCTGAGAAAGTGAACGTGGCAGTATTTGATACAGCATTTCATCAAACGATTCCAAAGGAAAGATATATTTATCCAATACCATATAGATATTATGAAAATTATAAAATACGCAAATATGGATTTCATGGAATATCACACGGGTTTGTAGCAAATAGAGTGGCTGAAATAGTTAATAAACCAATAGAAGAATTAAAAATAATAAATTGTCATTTAGGTCAAGGTGCAAGTATATGTGCAATAGAATATGGAAAATCTGTAGATACAAGCATGGGATTTACTCCTCTAGGTGGAATATCAATGGGAACTAGAAGCGGAGATTTAGATCCTTCTATAGTCACTTATATTATGAAGAAAAAGAAATTTACACCTGATAAAATGGATTTATTACTTAACAAAAAATCCGGTGTGTTTGGAATATCTGAAGTGTCTGTAGATTTTAGGGATATAGAGGCAGAGGCTGCTGTAGGAAATAAAAAAGCAATATTAGCATTAGATAATTTTGCGTATCTTGTAGCTCAATATATAGCAAAATATATGGTCGCTATGAATGGAGTCGATATTATAACTTTTACTGCTGGAGTAGGAGAAAAAGGACCAGAATCTAGAGAACTTATTTGTTCATATTTAGAATGTTTTGGAGTAAAATTAGATTTAGAAAAAAATAAAATACGTAATGAAGAAGTAAAAATATCTCGTCCTGATTCGTTAGTAGAAGTTCATGTTGTACCTACTAATGAAGAATTATTAATAGCTCGAGATACAGCAAAATTAATTTAAATTTTAGAAAGAAGGTTATAAAATGAAAATATTAGTTATAAATTGTGGGAGTTCATCATTAAAATATCAATTATTAGATATGAATACAGAGACTGTTTTAGCAAAAGGAACTTATGAAAGAATAGGTGAGGGGAATTCATTTTTAACGCATAAAGTTAATGGAGAAAAATATGTATTAGAACATCCAGTAGAAAATCATGATGAGGCTTTAAATTTTATGATAGAACAATTATTACATAGTGAGTATGGTGTAATAAAATCACTAGATGAAATAGATGGAATAGGACATAGAGTAGTACATGGTGGTGAAAAATTTAGTGAATCTGTATTAATAGATGATGAAGTAATTAAAGCAATTGAAGATTGTATAGATTTAGCTCCAATACATAATCCAGCAGGGTTAATAGGAATAGCAGCTAGTAAGAAAGCATTTCCTGGTAAGCCAAATGTAGCAGTTTTTGATACAGCATTTCATCAAACTATTCCAAAGGAAAGATATATTTATCCAATAGGTTATAAGTACTATGAAGATTATAAAATACGTAAATATGGATTCCATGGAACTTCTCATAGTTTTGTTTCTAAAAGGGTTGCAGAAATAACAAATAGACCATTAGAAGAACTAAAAACTGTTGTATGCCATTTAGGTCAAGGAGCAAGCCTTTGTGCTGTTAAAGGTGGTAAATCTGTAGATACAAGTATGGGATTAACTCCTCTTGGAGGTATTGCAATGTGTGCGAGAAGCGGAGATTTAGATCCTTCTATAGTTACATACATCATGAAAAAAGAAAATCTAAGTCCTGATGAAATGGAAAAAATACTAAATAAAGAATCTGGTGTATTAGGTATATCTGGTATTTCTCCAGATATAAGGGATGTTGAACAAGCAGAGTCAAATGGAGATGAAAGAGCACATCTTGCATTAGATGCATACAAATACATAATTGCACAATATATTGCAAAATATGCAGTTTCAATGGGTGGAATAGATGTTATAGCATTTACAGCAGGAGTTGGAGAAAATCAAAAAAATATAAGAAAAGGGATTATTGATTATTTAGGATTTATGGGAGTAGAATTAGATGAAAAGAAGAATGATACTAAAAGTGATGAAAGAGAAATATCTACTGAAAATTCTAAAATAAAAGTTTATATTGTTCCAACTAATGAAGAACTTGTTATAGCAAGAGATACTCAAAGAATAATTAGTAAATAATTATTATAAGCTTAAAACTATTTTTATATAATTTCATTGTTCTAAAATTACTTTTCTCTGAATATATATATTTATAGATAATTAAAACCTAAGAGGAGGTAAGTAATATATATGATAATGGAAGAAAGAAAAAGTAGTATTACAAATAATGTAATTCAAAATTTAGTGCTAGAAAATAGGGAAAAGCTTAGTATATCTGGAGTTTTAGATGTTCTTAGTTTTGATGACCAAGTAGTTATCTTAGAGACTGAACTTCGGTTTGCTTACAATAAAAGGAGGAAATCTTAGAATAAATAAATTGAGTATAGATACATCTGAGGTAATAATAGAGGGGAATATATCTAGTATATCATATAGTGAAAAAGATTTTGAACAAAAAGGAAGCGGATTTTTAAATAAATTATTTAAATAGAAATTATAATGGCAGGTGATTTTTTGGATAACAGTATATTGGAACAAGTCTATTCTCTTGGAATTTTTGCAATATCTGGTATTATAATTTCTATATTTTTTGATTTTTTTAGAGTTTTGAGGAAAAGCTTTAAAACGTCAGATTTAATGACATATATTGAAGATACAGTATTTTGGATCATTACTGGTGCATTTTTATTATTTATCATATTTACTTTTAATGATGGTAAGCTAAGGCTATATATTTTTGTTCGGATTATTTCTTGGTATTATTTTATATATTTTAACTCTTAGTAAATATTTTGTAAAAATAAATACAAAAATATTAAGTTTCATAAAATGGATCATGTGTTCTGTATTGACATTTCCATTTAATTTATTAAGAAAAATGCTATTAAAAATAAAAGAACTTTTTGTAAATATTTACAAAAAAAGCTTGATAAAGAAAAAAAACAATGTTAAAATAAATAACATCTAGAAGTAATTAATAGAAATTTGTAGAATATTATTAATACTGGAAAGAGGAAAACATATGAAA
>CALXJL010000064.1 GCA_944388615.1 uncultured Clostridia bacterium | reverse complement strand
GACTTAAATAAGCATAAGCAAACTATAGAAAAACTAGAAAAACAATTCAAACAAGTATATGAAGATAAACTAAATGATTTAATTCCAGAATTTATATATAAAGACAAAAAACAAGAATTAGAAAAGAAGTTAAAAAGTGAAAAGGAAAAATTAGATGAAATACAAAGGAAATTTAATACATTAAATAAACTAGAAGATAAAGAAGATTTAATTTTTAAAGCAATAGATGACATCAAAAAGAACGGATTAACAAAAGAAGAACTATCAAGATTATTTGATAAAATCGTAGTATTTGATCAAAAAGAAATAACAAAAGAACAAAAAGAAGAATACAACCTAAATGATGAAATGTATAAAGAACTCTACAAAAATGGAGGTCTAGCATTCCATTTAAAATTTATGTATCCACAAACTATCACAAACAGGAGGTTGTGATATAGGTGAAAGAGCAATAAATTTGCATTTAGAGGCATTTAGAAAACTTGGAATAAATATTGAAGAAAAATCTGGATTTATTATATGTAAATGTGATAAAATAATTGGAAATGATATACATTTGGATTTTCCAAGTGTTGGAGCAACAGAAAATATAATATTAGCATCAGTGCTAGCAGAAGGAACTACAACTATATCTAATGCAGCTATGGAACCAGAAATAATAGACTTAGCAGAATGTTTAAATAAAATGGGAGGAAAAATTACAGGAGCAGGAACTAATTTTATAAAAATTGAAGGAGTACATAAATTAAAAGAAATAGGATATAGGATTATGCCAGATAGAATTGAAGCAGGAACTTTTTTATGTGCAACTGCAATAACAGGAGGAAAGGTAAAAATCAATAATGCTAGATCAGAAAATTTAACTCCAATATTATATAAGTTAGAAGAATGTGGGTGCGAAATAGAAATAGAAAAAAACAGTATAACTATTACAGCACCTAAGAGACTAAAATCAACAGATATAAAAACCCTGCCATACCCAGGATTCCCTACAGATATGCAGTCGATTTTTGCAAGTATATTGACAATTTCTAAAGGAACATCTATTATAGTAGAGAATATATTTGAAAATAGATATAAATATGTATCTGAACTGAAAAAAATGGGTGCAAAAATTACAATAGAAGATAAAACAATAATTATAAAAGGAACAAGAAAATTAACTGGAAAAATAGTATATAGTACAGATTTAAGACGGAGGAGCAGCATTAATTATTGCAGGATTAGCAGCAAAAGGAGAAACTCAAATAAATAATATAGAGCATATATTAAGAGGATATGAAAATATAGAAAAAAAATTAACTGAGCTGGGAGCAAAAATAAAACTGCTAGATAAATAATTTTAGTTTATTAGCTAAAGAGAAAGGAATGTAAAATATATGAGTAAACATTTAAAAGAAAAAAAGGTTAAAAGGGCAGGAAAAAAAAACTGCCCCAAAAAAACAAATAGAAAATAAAGATGATAAGTTTAATTTTAATGAAGAAATTGTTATAGGTATATCTGTTCCTGTTGAAGATAAAAAGGACAAGAATAAGAAAAATAGATCACATAATAAAAAAACGACAATAAAAAAAATGCAGTATAATAAAAATTATCCTAAAAAAACTAAAAATGCAATTCCTAAAAAATATACTGGAAAAACTATTGACAAAAAAAGACATTCAAAAGCATCAATTATTATAAAATTATTTCTTATATTAGCTATAATTATTGCTGGAATAGTATTTATACTCGTTTCACCACAATTTAACGTGAAAAATATAAATGTATCAGGAAATTCACATGTAGATTCACAAACAATAATAAATTTATCTAATATAGAAAAAGATAAAAATATATTTTCATTTTCACGAAAAAATATAATGTCAAATATCTTGCAAAATCCATATATAGAACAAGTATATATAAGAAGAAGTCTTCCAGATACTATTGAAATAATAGTTAAAGAAAGAGAAGCTACATTTAATATACAATATGGTAATGCATATATTTATATTAACAATAGAGGATATATTTTAGAAACTTCAAATGAAAAAATAGAAAAACCAATAATATATGGTATTTCATCTAAAGAAGAGGAGTTAAAACCAGGATTAAGGCTATGTGAAGAAGATTTAGATGCACTGTCAGATATACTCAAGATAATGGAAATAATGACAAATAATGAGCTTGCACAGCTAGTAACGAAAATTAATATAGAAGATAAAGAAGATTATGTATTGGAATTGGAAACAGAAGAAAAAACAGTACATATAGGTGATATATCGAATTTAGGTACAAAAATATTATATGTTAAAAATATGATAGAAAAGGAAAAAGGAATAAAAGGAGAAATTTTTGTAAATGAAGATTTGAATACTGAAAATCCCTTTTTCAGAGAAAGTGTTTAAATAGAGGAGACAAGTTTATGAAGAAAAAACAAGTATGGATAACTTTAGGTTTAATGTGTTTAATATTAACAATGTGTATAGCAATACAAATAAGAACAATAGGATCAACAAATTCAACAGTTTCACAAACTCTAACAGATGATTCGTTAAGAGATGAAGTATTAATGTGGAAAGAAAGATATGATAATGCTCTTGAAGAATTAGAGAATTCGGAAAAAGAATTAACTCAAATAAGAGAAGAAGCTACTCAAGATAATTCCGATTATATAAGTAAGGAAGAACAAATTAGGGAAAATAATATGTTATTAGGTCTTACAGATGTAACTGGAAGTGGCATAATAATAACATTAAGAGATAATTCTAATGTGACAGCAGATAGCTTAAGTGCATTAGACAGTATAGATTATTATCTAGTGCATGATATGGATTTAAGAACAATAGTAAATGAATTGAAAAATGCCGGTGCAGAAGCTATTTCAATAAATGATCAACGTATAGTTCAAACAACTTCAATAACATGCGAAGGTGTTATAATTCAAGTTAATGGAGAAACAGTAGGTAGTCCATTTACTATAAAAGCAATAGGATCAACAGAATTGTTGTATGGTTCACTAACAAGACCTGGTGGCTATATAGAAGCTCTAGAAAATACAGGAGTTATTGTGGAAGTGAAAAAAGCAGATAAAATAGATATAAATAAATTTAGTGGTGTTATAAATGCACAATATATGAAAACTGTACAATAATAAAAAATAACTATATACAAAGGGGTGAAATACTTGAAAAATAAGATAAAAGAATTCACTAAAAATATTAATAAATCAGAATTAATTATGTCCATAATAATTGGACTGATATGTATTATATTGGTTTGTACTATATCAATACAATTTAAAACTGTTGAAGAAACTAATATAACTGATATTGAAAATATGAGAGAAGCGGAATTAAGAACACAAATTTCTAGTTGGAAAACAAGATATGAAGAAACATCAAAAAAATTAGAAGAAAATAATAATACAATTAATGAATATAGAGAAAAATTAAATAATGATCAGGAAACAGAAGAATTATTAGATAAAGAATTGGCTGAAACAGATTTGTTAGTTGGTAAAACAGATGTTAAAGGTGAAGGTGTAATTGTTACATTAACAGACTCAGAAGAATCTACTATAACATCTAGTGATTTATTAGAATTGGTCAATGAATTAAGATATGCAGGTGCAGAGGCTATATCAATAAATGATATAAGAATAACAAATAGTTCATACATAGCAACTGTAAATGCAACATTAATAAGAATAGATTTGCAAAGAGTAACTTCACCATATGTAGTTAAAGCAATAGGAAATCCAACATATTTAACAAGTACATTAAATTTAAAAGATAATGGATTTATAGATAAATATAAAAATAGTGGAAAAAATATTACATTATCTACTGAAAGAAATATTCAGATTTTAAAGAATAGTAGAGATATGGAAATAAAATATTTAAGGGAGGTAGAAGAACAGTGATTTTTATAGCAATAATAGTTGGTTGTATTTTAGGAGCAATAATAGGTGGAGTGGCACCAATAATCCCTTACTCATACTCTGGTTATTTAGCGATAGCAATAATAGCAGCACTAGATTCTGTATTTGGGGGAATGGTTGCAACAATAAAAAAGAATTTTGATATAATGGTCTTTGTATCTGGTTTTTTTGGAAATGCAATTTTATCTATATTACTTACATATTTAGGGCAAAAATTAAATGTAGATATATATTTGGCAACAATATTTGTTTTTGTTAGTAGAATGTTTAATAATTTAGCAATGCTTAGAAGATATTACCTAGAAAAAATAACAAATAGGAAAGCAAAAAAGACACAAAATACTTAAAAAGAAAAATTTCAAAATTATTACAAAATTATTACAAAAATATAACAAAAATCTATTGACTTTTTTTGTCAAATAATATATTCTAATGAAGAATTAAAAAGCAGTTAAAAAATGGAGGCGTTAACTTTGGCTATAGGAGATATAATTGTAGGAATAGACATTGGTACTTCAAAAGTGAGTAGTGTTATAGGAGAAGTAAATAATTTTAACCAAATTGAAATTATATGTAACACAATGCAAAAATGTGAGGGCATAAAAAAGGGAAAAATAGTAGATGAAAGTAGTATAGTAGCTGCTATATCTAAAGTGATTAGTGATGCAGAAATGGAAGCTAATCTAAAAATAAATTCAGCATATATAACAATACCTGGAAAATATGTTACAATAGTTCAAAATAGTGTTGTAAAAGAGCCAAAAGATAAGTATGTTGGTATAACACAAAAAGATATATCATCAGCAATAATGCAAGTAAAAGATATAGATATTCCGGATGGAAAAACTGTGATAGACATTGTAGCAGAGCAATTTGTATTAGAAAATGGTAAAAAAGTTACAGATCCAATAGGAACTTTAAGTTCAACATTTACAGTTAATGCTCAAATTGTATTAGCAGATAGAGATTATATAAAACAGTTAAATAATATATTTAGAAAAGTTGGAATAGAAATAGATGGAGTTGTTCCAATTACATTAGCTGAAAGAAACTTAGTTTTAGATACGAACGAACTAAATGATAATATAATGATTTTAGATATTGGAGCAGGAAATACAGATATTGGAGTTTTTGAAGGTTCTTCATATATTTATACAAATACAATACCTTTAGGAGGAGATAATATTACTAAAGATATTGCAGTAGTATTAGACATATCAGAAGAAGAAGCAGATAAACTAAAAAGACAATATGGGCTAGCAATGAAATCTTATATAGATAATGATAATGATATAACATTAACTACTTGTAAGAGTGAACAAGGAATGGTTAATATAAAAAGTTCAGAGCTTATAGAAATTATAGAAGCAAGAATAGAAGAAATATTTTCACTTGTAAATAAAGATATAACTACACAAGGAGTAAAGCAAAGAATAAATAATGTAGTACTTACTGGACAAGGTATAACAAATATAAGTAAAAGCGATGTTGCTGGAAAAGTTATATTAAATACACCAGTAAAAATATCAACAGGAAGGTTAATAAGCACAATTAGACCAGAATATAGAACAGCATATTCATTAATTAGATATGTTGCAGCAAGACCTTTTGCAAGAACAGTATCTAGTAGTATAGATACTAATACAGAGGAAAATGTATTTAAAAGATTTTTAGAAAAAGTGAAAGACTTTTTTTATTCGTAAAAATAGTAAATCTTCATAAATGTTTTATGAAGAAGTGAAAAATAGTTATTAATTTTAAAACATATAAGAAGGCTTAAAAAGATAGAGCATTCTAAGTTTAAAAAGGGAGGAAAAACTTTATGATTATGGATAGCATGGAAGAAAATGTAATGCTGGATGGAACTGCTACAATAAAGGTAATAGGTGTTGGAGGAGCAGGAAATAATGCAGTAAATAGAATGGTTGATTCAGGAATAAAAGGAGTAGAATTTATAGCTGTTAATACAGATAGACAAGCTTTATTAATATCTAAAGCAGCATCAAAAATTCAAATTGGAGAAAAAATAACAAGAGGATTAGGTGCAGGAGCTAATCCAGATATAGGAGCACAATCTGCAGAAGAAAGTAAAGCAGAAATAACAGATGCTTTACGCGGAGCAGATATGGTATTTGTAACTGCCGGAATGGGTGGAGGAACAGGTACTGGAGCAGCTCCAATAGTTGCAGCATGTGCAAAAGAAATGGGAATACTAACAATAGGTGTTGTAACAAAGCCATTTACTTTTGAAGGAAAGAAACGTTTATCACAAGCTGAAAGAGGAATAGAAAGTCTAAAAGGTAATGTTGATACATTGGTAGTAATACCAAATGATAAATTACTTCAAGTTATAGATAGAAAAACATCAATAGTAGAAGCATTTAAAATGGCGGATGATGTTTTAAGACAAGGTGTTCAAGGTATATCAGATTTAATAGCAGTACCAGGTCTTGTAAACTTAGATTTTGCAGATGTTAAAACAATAATGTTGAATACAGGAATGGCACATATGGGAATAGGAAGAGCTTCAGGAGAAAATAGAGCAGAAGATGCTGCAAAACAAGCTGTACAAAGTCCAATGCTTGAGACATCTATTGAAGGAGCAAGAGGAGTAATCATAAATATAACAGGTGGTTCTAACTTAGGATTACACGAAGTAAATACAGCAGCAGAATTAATCCAAAGAAGTGTAGATCCAGAAGCGAATATTATATTTGGTGCAGTAATTGATGAAAGCTTAGATGAAGATATAGTAATAACAGTTATTGCAACAGGTTTTGAAAAAGATTTAAGTATACCTAATGTACCAGTTGGAGATGTAATTAATAAAGCATGGGAAAATAAAATAAATTCAATTCCAGCACCAGTTGAAAATTCAAATAGTTCAAATGACTTAGATATACCATCTTTTTTAAGAAAAAATAAAAATTTAAATAAATAAATGTAGAAAAGAAATAGTCTAAAGATGTAGATTATTTCTTTTTTTCGCCACTAAAAAGTGACAGTATTTTAAGTGAAAAAGTAATAAAATAATATTGACCCTAGCAGAAGAAAAGAGGTGATCAAGTGATATTATATGCAGATGTTGTTTTTATAGAAAATCTGTGTATAAATTATATTATTTTATTGATTACATTTAAAATTCTAAAGAAAAAACTTAAAAAAATCAGGATATTATTTGCGAGTATTATAGGTGGAATATATGCTGTTTTATCATATATTAATATTGAAACAGGAATGCTATCTTTATTTATAAAAATAATAATGTCTATATTAATAATAAAAATAGCATTTAATAGTAAAATAATAAAAGAAATAATACAGGAAATCATAGTTTTTTATCTAGTAACATTTGGACTAGGGGGAGCTATATTTGCTGTTTTATTTAACATTGGAAAAAACCAGATTGTAATAAGAAATGGAGTAGTAATAGGAATTAGTTCTGCGAAAATTTTAATAAGCGGAATTATAATAGGGTATTTGATAATTGTGAAAACAATAAAAATTTTAAAGAAAATGTTTAGAGCTAGTTCAGTATATGGAAATATAAGAATAGTAATGAATAATAAAGAAATAGAATTAAAAGCTATGTTGGATACAGGAAATCTATTAGTAGAACCTATAAGTAAATCTCCAGTGATAATAGTTGAAAAGGAAAAGCTTAATAATATTATTCCAGATGATATTTTAAATATAGATATAGGAGGTGATGTAGAAAGAATAGATGTAAGAGATGAATATATTTCCAAAATAAAATTAATTCCATATTCTTCAGTAGGAAAGGAAAATGGAATATTAATGGGAATAAGAGCAGAAAAATTAATTATAGAATTAGATAATAAGAAATATGAAACAGATGATGTGATAATAGGAGTATTTGAGAAACAATTTAAGAGTAATGGAAAATATTCAGCCTTGCTTGGTATTGATATATTAGAGAGGAGCAAGAGAGTAAATGAATATATTGCAAATATTAAAGGACAGTATAAATACAATTTATGCAAAATACATAAATAAAGAGGGGTATGATGAACTTCCTATATTTTATGTTGGAGGAAGTCAAACATTACCTCCACCATTATCACCTGAAAAAGAACAAGAGTTGATAGAGGAATTATCAGAAGGAAAATTAGAAACAAGACAAATATTAGTGGAAAGAAATTTGAGATTAGTAGTATATATTGCTAAGAAATTTGAAAACACAGGTGTAGGATTAGAAGACTTAATTTCAATAGGTACAATAGGGTTAATGAAAGGAGTAAATACATTCAATGCTGAAAAGAAAATAAAATTAGCTACATATGCATCACGTTGTATAGAGAATGAGATCCTAATGTATCTAAGGAGAAGTAATAGAATAAAAGGAGAATTATCAATTGATGAACCATTAAATCAAGACGGAGATGGAAATGAATTATTATTATCAGATATATTGGGGACAGACCCAGATATAACATCTAGACATATAGAAGATGAAGTTGATAAAACATTATTAAGAGCATCATTTAAAAAGCTTGGAAATAGAGAAAGAAATATAATGGAGTTGAGATTTGGCTTTATAAATGGTAAAGAAAAAACTCAGAAAGAAGTGGCGGATATGCTTGGAATATCTCAAAGTTATATTTCAAGATTAGAAAAAAAGATTATAAAGAAAATGAAAAAAGATATAGTTAGTAAAACAGGATAAAAATATAGAGGTGACTTTGTCAAGAAAAGTGTGTAATTTTTTTTGAAAGTTTAAAAATTTATATAATCGATGGTAAAAAATTTATGCCA
>CALXJL010000063.1 GCA_944388615.1 uncultured Clostridia bacterium | reverse complement strand
TTTTACAGATGGAGAAACAGATATAAATGCAGGAAAAGTTTCTGTGAATATAAATATAACAAGTGCAACTACAGGAGGAAATGGTAATACTGATGATGGGGATGACCCACAGACAGAACCGGAAACACCAAATTATATAACAAATGAAAATGGTGGAAGAGATTATGGATCAGTAGAAGATTTATTTGAAGAAACAGGAACATTAACATATTCAACAGCAGATAAAATACCACAAGATGATGGAAAGGATGAAGGAAAAGAAGAACCAATAGTAAAAACTGGAGATATAATTCCAATAGTAGCAGGAATAATTATAGCTGTTGTACTTATTGCAAATATAGTTGTATATATTGTTAGAAAAAAGAAAACAAAAATAAATTAATAAAAATAACAAAAATCCAATAGTGAGTAAAATGCTCTACTATTGGATTTTTTAATATGGAAATCGTTCATATAAATATCTTATTAAATCATCAGCATTTTCATCAGTAACATGAATAAAAACACCTTTATCCAAACTAACCCACATATTTAAATCAAAAGAATCATTATTTTCAATAAACGAACCAATTATATCTACCATTTCGATAGGATTTGAATAATTAAAGTTCCATTCAAGAGTATCGCAAGAAATAGAGTCTGAAAAATCGGCATCATGAAATTCTGTAAGAAATCTTAATATTTCACCTTTCGTATTACTATATAGACTTACTATTGTTTCCAATCTTCTTCAGCTCCTTAAAAAATAAAAACTTTAATAATAGTATTACAATAAAAGCAAAATATATTCCGAATATATTAAGAAAAAATGGAAATACTTTTAAAAAGTACATATTAATGAAGGGAGTTATTTATGAAAAAAATATTAAAAATTGTTATTGTTATAGCAATTATTATTTTAATTCTAGCAATAGGAGTGAGAATAATAGGAAAAGGTAATGATGATAGTGGAGATAAAATGAAAGAAAAAATTATGCAAGAAATGAAATATATGGATAAAGAAATCGTATCTATGTTAAATTTAATGAATAATATAACTTTTAGTAATTATAAAGTTATAGAATCAAACCAGAATAATAAACAAGATCAAAATTCAAATGAATCTAGTCAATCATATGATCAAAGTACTAATACTACAAGCGATAATAATACATCATCAAATACTACATCTAGTGGTAGAGAAGGAAATACAAATACTCAATCTAATAATAGCACATTAATGAGTATGGCACCAAATACAATATTAAATGGAAATCAAGATAATAACATAGATTGGAAAACTTTAAAAAAGGACATAGAAATAATGTATTTATCATGGAGTACAATTGTAGAAGATTTATATTCTAAAGAAATAAATGGTGATGATATATTAAAATTCGGAAATTTATTTGATACAGTAATAATAAATATAAAAAATGAAGATAAAATAAATTCAATGAAAAACTTAGCTTCAATGTATAATATGTTACCAATATTTATTGAAAAAATATCTGGTGCAGGTTCAGCAAATATACAATATGTAAAATCTCTTATAATAAATTCATATGTTTTAGTTGAAGAAGATAAATGGGACGATATACCAATTCAATTAGATGGAGCAATAAATTATTATACAAAAATGTATGATGAAAATAAAAATGATAATACAGGATATATTTTATTAGAAGAATTAAAGAAAAGTGTACAATCTAAAGATAAAGAGTTATTTTATATAAAATATAAATATTGTATGGAAACGATACTAAATTATTCATAACAATAGATCCCTTTCTTATTATGTCTTGACAATTTATAAATTTGGAAATAAAATGATGATATATTTTTTGAAAGGATTGTGATGGATATGGCATTAGTAACAACAACAGAAATGTTTAAAAAATCAATGGAGCAAAAATTTGCAATAGGAGCATTTAATGTAAATAATATGGAAATAATACAAGGAATTGTAGATGCTGCAGCAGAAAGTAAATCACCAGTTATATTACAAGCATCTTCAAGTGCAATAAAATATGCGAGAATTAATTATTTAATGAAAATGGTAGAAGCTGCAATAGAAGAACATCCAGATATTCCAGTAGCACTACATTTAGATCATGGACCAGATTTTGAAACATGTAAAATGTGTGTTGATGCAGGTTTTACATCAGTTATGATAGATGGATCAAAATATAGTTTTGAAGAGAATGTAGAATTAACTAAAAAAGTAGTTGATTATGCACATGCTCATGGTGTAGTGGTAGAAGCTGAACTTGGTAAATTAGCAGGAGTAGAAGATGATGTAAATGTAGATGCAAAAGATGCAATGTATACAGATCCTGATGAGGCAGAAGAATTTGTAAGAAGAACAGGTTGTGATTCTTTAGCAATAGCAATAGGAACAAGTCATGGAGCGTATAAATTTAAAGGAGAAGCAAAACTTAGATTTGATATATTAGCAAAAATAAAAGAAAAATTACCAAATACACCTATAGTTTTACATGGTGCATCAACTGTAATACCAGAACTTGTAAATATGTGTAATGAATATGGAGGAAATATACCAGGAGCAAAAGGTGTACCAGATGAAATGTTAAAACAAGCAAGCCAAAATGGAGTATCTAAAATAAATGTAGATACAGATTTAAGATTAGCTATGACAGCACAAATAAGAAAAGTATTTGCAGAAGAACCATCAGTATTTGACCCAAGAAAATATTTAACACCTGCAAGAGAAGCAGTAAAAAATACTGTATCTCATAAAATAAATGATGTTTTTGGATCTTGCAATAAAGCATAAAAATAAATAACCAACAAATCTGGAAGGAAGATATTAAATAATTAATACTTCCAGATTTGTCGGTTTATATAAAACAGCTTATGAAAGAGAGTAGATTACAATGTCAAAAATAATAGCTAAAAACCCAGTTGCAAGACATAATTATTCAATAATAGAAACAATAGAAACAGGAATTGTCCTAACTGGAACAGAAATAAAATCAATTAGATCAGGAAAAGCAAATTTAAAAGAATCTTATGCTACAATTCGTAATGGAGAAGTTTTTATACATATGATGCATATTAGTCCATATGATCATGGTAATATACATAATAAAGATCCTTTAAGAGATAGAAAATTACTTTTAAAGAAAAGCGAAATAAATAGATTAATAGGTTTAATAAAACAGAAAGGATATACATTAGTTCCAATTAGCATATATTTTAAAAAGAATTTTGTAAAAGTTGAACTTGGGATTGGAAAAGGAAAAAAATTATATGATAAAAGAGAAGATATAGCAAAAAAAGATGCAGAAAAGAAAATGAGAAAATATCTGAAATAAAATATTGTATATTATTAAAACAAAAGAGGAGGAATAATGACAAAATATAGTAAAAAAATACTGGTTGTTTTATGTATAATTATGTGTTTATTTGTCAATACTTGTTATGGGACAAATGTAAATACAAACTCATCTACGTTACAATCAACAGGTGGACAAACAACCATAACAAATGTACGGGCAGGATAACACTCTTTCAAACACAGATATAATAAATATTATATTAATATCAGTCGGAGTTGTAATTGTATTATTAGCAATTGCAATCTTAATTAGAATGAAATCAGAAAAATAGAAAAAATTGTTAATAATGTTTTTATTAGCAATTTTTTTAAAATTAAATTCATTTAATAGGAAAAATTTCGTCAATTTACTACATTTTTTACAGTATAAAAACATAGTAAAATACAATAATATTAATATATCATTTTCAAAAGAAAGGATGGACATATAAAATGAAAAGTAAATTGATTTTAGGAATAGCAGTAATAGCAGCAAGTTTAATAATCGGAAGTCAAAATATATATGCAAATCAAGCACAAAATATAACAAATGATATTAGAGGAGCAGTAGGAACAGCAGAAGATAAAGTGGAAGATGCAGCAAAAGGTGCGGCAGGAACTGTTAAAGAAGGTCTTAATACAGCAGGTGAAGCGGCATCAAATATGGTTAATGATGTACAAGGTGGAATGAAAAATGATGATTGGAATAATGATGGTGTCGTAGACAACAATAATGATAGAGACAATAACTATACTGCAAGAAGAACAAATGCTAATACTAACGGAGTCTTTACAGCGACAGGATGGACATGGGCAATACTTGCAGTAGTTGCGCTTGCAATTATTGGACTAGTATGGTATTACATGAGGCAAGATAGAAATGTTAACAACAAATAATAAAATATAATATAAAACAGTGCATTAAATTAAAAGCAAAATTTGTTATTTAAAATAACGAATTTTGCTTTTTTTGCATAAACTAAAAATAAAGTAGTAGAGAAAGGAAGAAAAAATATGACTAGTTTATTAATATTTTTTGTATTACCACTTGCGACTATAATATTTGCTATTGTTCTAGAAAAAATAATTTGTAATCCAGTATTAGTGTCATTATTAGTATTTGCAATATACTTAATTATAGCATTTTTAGTATCTTCAACAGGAACTCTTGCAATATTAATAATATTAGCTATAATATATGCAATAATTGCATTTATTACTGCATGGATAACAAGATTAATAAAAAGAATAAAATGTTGTTTTAATACATTAAATAATAGAAACAACTCAAATTGTTGTAACCATAGAAATTGTTATAATGAAAATAATTCTTTAACATTAACCAGTGGAAATACACAAATTTCAAATGGATATCCAATAGAATATATAAATACTATATTGGGAAATAATTCTAAAAACTGCATAAGATAGATATAATTACAAAAATATTACAAAAACAATACAATTATATTACAAAGAAATAATTGTATTGTTTTTTTGGGGTATTTGTTATAAAATAAAATAAGTAGTAAAATTTTGAAAAAACTAAGGAGGAATATATATGGCAGCAATGAATCCTATGCAAAAAAAAGCAAATACCTCATTTATGATAGGTGTATTAATAACATTACTTATAACAGGAGCTATAATAGCATTTTTAGTTGTACAATTAATGAATATAAGAAAAGAACAAGAAGCAGTGGAAGAAGCAAAACAAACAGTGTATGTATTAAAAGAGGATGTGAAATCAGGTCAATCAATTGACGGGAAATATGAAGAAGTAAAAGTAGATTCTAGTGTAGTTCCAGGGAACAACTCTAAATTACCAGAAAGTGGAATTGCAAAAGTTGATCTTTCAGCTGGTGCGATATTAACAGCATCTGTGGTAACTGAACAAGGTGCAGTAGACTTAGAAAATACGAGATTACAAGAATATAATATGATAGTATTACCAAGTCAATTACAAGATGGCGATTATATAGATATAAGATTAAAATTACCATCTGGATTGGACTTTATAGTTGTTGCTAAAAAACAAGTAACAATTCCTGTAATAGGTGGAAGTCCATCTTCAACAACAATCCAATTAAATATGAATGAAGCAGAAACTTTAGCAATGAGTAGTGCTATAGTTGATGCATACATAATGACAGGTTCAATATTATATGCAACAACATATACAGACCCAGGAATGCAAGCAGCTTCTACAATAACATATGCAGTATCTGAAAATTCAAAAAATGCTATAGAAGGAAATCCTAATATTGTACAAGAAGCATCAAATGCTATAGTGGGACAATGGGCTGATCTAAAAAGAGATAAAATAGTAGATGAAAGGAACTATTATTCAGATAGCCAATTAAGTAATATTGAATCAGGTGTATCAGAGCAAGTAAGTAAAGCATTAGAAGAAAGAAAAGCATATTTAGATGCTCTATCAGGAGAGTAGAATATAATTACTAAAGAAAGGAAGATATTATAAATATGAGAAAAATAGGGTTCATAGGAGCATTTGACAAAACAGATTTTATAATATATACAGCAAGAATTTTGGTAGAAATGGAGAAAAAAGTATTAGTAATAGATACAACAATAAATCAAAGAGCGAAATATGTAGTTCCATCATTGGAACCAACAAAAACATATATAACAGATTTTGAAGATATAGATGTAGCTGTTGGATACAAAAGCTTTGAAGATATAAAATCTTATTTAGGAATGGATAATACAGAAGAATTAAACTATGATTATGTACTTGTAGATATAGATTCATATGAAATGTTAAATAGTTTTAATGCAATAAACTTTAATAAAAATTATTTTGTAACATCATTTGATGTGTATTCATTAAGAAGAGGATTAGAAATATTAAGTGGACTACAATATCCATTACCAATGAAGAAAATATTGTTTTCAAAAGCTGCATTAAAAGAAGAAGAAGAATATTTGGATTTCTTAGCACTGGGATATAAAGTAGAATGGGATAAAGAAAGAATATACATGCCATTTGATATAGGAGATCAAAGTATAATATATGAAAATCAAAGAGTATCTAAAATTAAATTTAAAAAACTAAGTAACCAATACAAAGCAGGTCTACAATTCGTGACAACAGAAATTACAGAATTCAATAATGAAGCTTTAGTAAAAAAAGCATTTAAAGCAATAGAAAAAATTATTTAAAATAAAGAAGGAAGGAAAAGATAAATGTCTATAATAGCTTTTTGGAGTGATAATACTAACGAAACAGCTCAAACATTATCAATGGTTGCAGTAACTACATATATGGCTATAGAACACAATTATAAAATATTAAGTGTTACAACAAATTTTAATGATGCTACATTAGAAGAATGTTATTGGGATTATAGAAGAGCAGGAATGGCAGTACCAGTAGGGATGGGAAATAAAACAATGACAGGAATGGAAGAAGGAATAGAAGGACTAATGAAATTAATAAAAAGCAACAAAAATAGTCCTAGTATAATACACGATTATACTAAAGTTATATTCAAAGAAAAATTTGATGTTTTACCTGCACCTAAAACTAGTAATTATGAAGAATATAGTGCTATAACACCTTTTTATCCAGAGGTACTACAATTTGCAAATCAATCTTATGACTTTGTGTTTGTGGATGTAAGTAAAAGAATGCCAAGAAAAGATAAAGAAGCAATATTACAAATAGCTGATGTGGTTGTGGTAAATATAACACAAAGATTAAAATTAATAGATAATTGGCTAAAATTAAAAACTGAAGATCCATTTTTTAAAGATCCAAAAATGATGACACTAATAGGAAGATATGATAAATACTCTAAAATGAATAAGAAAAATGTAACAAGATATCTGAAAGAAAAGAAAATGGTTTCTGCAGTAGCATATAACACATTATTTTTTGAATCTTGTGCAGAAGGTGAAGTTGTAGAATTTTTCCTAAAGATGAGAAGAATAGATCCAACAGATAGAAATGCCGTTTTTGTAAAAGAAATAAAAGCATTTACGGATAATGTAATTTATAAAGCACAGGAAATGCAAATGAGAAGATAAACTATAATGAAAGGAGCCTAAAATGACTATTTCCAATATAATGTTAAGTCTTATTGTATTAATAGCAGCAGTTTTCTTAGTATTAAACTTTATTAAAAAGAAGAAAAATGAAGAAGTAGAAGACAAAATAGAAGTTGATGAGAAAACATATACATTAGACAAAATGACTGAGTTTGTTAAAAAAAGACTTGATGAAATAACAAAAATAAATTTATATGATATAGGACTATCAGAAGAAGAATTAAAAAGAAGAAAAAATAAGAAGTATGAACTAAAAAAGGCTCTTAAAGGTTGTACATATGGAGATATAAATGATAAAAAATATGTAAAAGAATTAATATATGATTTACTATATAAAGAATATGGAGTTACAGAAACTAATGTATCAAAAGCAATACCATTTGATATACCATCATTATTAACAGCACAAGACAAATTTGATATATTAATATACATGTTTAAAAATCAATTTGCATATGAAGGATTAACAGAAATGATAAAAAAATACAACTTAGCAGAACTTAAATACGTACAAGGTGAAACAAAACCATGTTATGTAATAACATCTGAAGAAATAGATAATATATATGAAAAAGAAAAAGTAACATTATCATTTGAAGACAAGTTAAATGTAGTAGTACAAAGAATATATCAACATTACAAAGGATATAGTGCTATAGATGAAATAAGAGATATGAATATAGATGGTATTTCAGGTGGAGTATCTGGACTTCCAGAATCATTTTTAAGTCAAGTAGCACAAACAGATGGAGATTATTTAAGTCAAATAACAGAGCGTAAAGTTCCACGTGCATGTGACAGTATATGGATAATGTTCCAAGGTAAATCTATACGTTTAGAATTCCTTTCTTTTGGAACAGAAGCAGAATTAAAAAGAGTATGTCAAAACATATATAAATACAATAACCCAGGACAATTATCAGACACAAATGGATACAAAATAAACGAAATGAAAGATGGATCACGTGTTGTTGTTGTTAGACCAAGCATGTCTGAAACATGGGCATTTTTCGTAAGAAAATTTGACGTAAAACGTGCAGCACTAGAACAAATTATAAGAAAAGACCAAATACATACAGGAAGAGAAGATGCAATAGAATTATTAAAATTCCTTGTTAAGGGAGCAAGAATTATATCTCTAACAGGAGAACAAGGATGCCGGAAAAACCACAATGCTTATGGCAATGATAGAAAATATATACGAAACAATGAACCTACGTATTACAGAAACCGCATTTGAGTTACACTTAAGAAAAATATATCCAACAAGAAATATATTATCAATGCGTGAGACAGAAACAGTTTCTGGACAAGCCTGCT
>CALXJL010000062.1 GCA_944388615.1 uncultured Clostridia bacterium | reverse complement strand
CCTGAAAATTCTTTTTGTAATTCATCTATTGCTTTTTTTATAGTATCATTTTTTTCATAATCATATTTTTTATCACTTGAAACTTTAGCATTTATTAACACCTGAGGATATATATTAACAATACTGCATAATTCTGACGCCTTTTTATTTTTTTCTAATAACACTTGAATAAGCATAAGCGATGTTAATATTCCATCACCTGTAGGATTATAGTCTAAGAATATTATATGTCCTGATTGCTCACCACCTAAATTATAACCATTTTTTAACATTTCTTCTAAAACATATCTATCTCCAACTTTAGTTTGAATTAAATTAATATTATTTTCCTCAGCATATTTATTTAATCCAAGATTACTCATCACAGTTGCAACTACTGTATTTTTTTTCAATTTACCTTTTTCTTGTAAATAATTTGAAATAACAGCTAATAATTTATCTCCATCTATAATATCTCCTTTTTCATCAATTGCTAAACAACGATCTCCATCTCCATCATAAGCAATTCCAAGGCTACATTTATTTTCAATTACGAATTTTCTTAATCCTTCCATATGTGTAGATCCACATTTGTCATTTATATTAATGCCATTTGGAGTATTATTTAATATATGATATTTTATTCCTAACACCCTAAATACCTTCTCTGCAACTACAGATGTAGCACCATTTGCAGTATCTATTGCTACAACAAAATCGTCTCTATTTACTTGCTCTATCTCTTCTTCAAAATGCTTTCTGAAAAAATATACATATTCATCTAATAAATCTGTTCTAATTTCAGAAACTCCAATTTTATCATTTATTGCTGTTAATTTATCCAATTTTCCAGATTCCATTACTTGTTCTATTTCTTCTTCCATTGAATCTGATATTTTCATACCCTTATTACTAAAATACTTAACTCCATTAAACTCAAATGTATTATGAGATGCTGAAATAACCACACCAGCATCGGCTTTAAATCGTCTTGTTAAATATGCAATACCTGGAGTTGGTATTACATCTAATATTTTTACATTTGCTCCATAGCTCAAAAATCCAGCTGTCATTGCACTTTCTATTAATGTACCTGATATTCTTGTATCTCTTCCCATAAATATTGTTGGTGTATGATCTGTATGTTTAGATAACACATAGGCTCCTGCTTTAGCAACTCTATAAACTAGTTCAGGTGTTAATTCTGTATTAGCAATACGTCTTATTCCATCTGTTCCAAAATATTTTCTCATTTTCATGTTCATCCCTTATATGTAAATTTAGGTTTTATATAAAGGTATACCTATAACCTTTTTCATGCATTATATATGTTTTTAATTTTTTTTACAAGTATTTTTATAATTTATCAATTGTATTTCTTAAATTATTTATAAAATTATCCTTATTACTAACATATTTTGTTGGTATAAAATCCTTTATTTTATTTAATGCATCCGCAAATTCCTCTGTACTTCTTACTGCTAATATATGCCCTCTATTTTCAAATGTTTCTAATATTTGTAATTGATGATCATTTACATGTTCTCCATATTTTTTTAATCTTGGTATTACAATCATTTTTTTATTCAAATTAAGTCCCTCTATTAAACTTCCTACTCCTGCATGTGTAATAACAATACGAGCATTTTTCATAAATTTATTATATTCTTCTTTTTCCATAAATTTATATGTTTTTATATTCTTAGACTCGAATTTTGTACAGCCAATTTGTGAAACAACTTCTTCATTTATATTTCCTAATTTAATTTGTTCTTCCACCATATCAAAAATTCTTCTGAATTCTTTATCTTGAGTTCCTACTGTTACGAATATCATTAATAAATTCCCCCCCAACATACAGATTTTGGGTATTTTTTTTGTAATTCTTTCCATTGAACCACAAATACATCACTAATTGGATATACTAATCTTCCTGCTACTGTTTTAGTTTCTATATTTGCAAAAGTTTCAATATATATTATTTTTTTGCCAAATAATATTTTTGCTATATAACACATTGGTACAGCTGTATGTGTTCCTGTTGTTACAATTACATCCGGAGTTTTTTTGAAAAGTATTTTAAAACTTTTTATACAATTTGCAGTAAAAATATATATATATTTTAATAAGTTCTTTTTTGTTCCATATTTTAAATATTCTACTCTATTTGGATATTTTTCATTTAAAGATATATTATTTTTTTCTGTAACTATAGTATAATCATATTCTTCAAATAAAGGACTTAAATTTAATAATTCTGAAAGATGGCCTCCTGTGCTAGATATAAATAGTACTTTTTTCTTATCTTCTTTTTTCTCGGTAATATTATTAATTTTGCCATTTTTCATATTTTTATATTGTAATACTAACCATCTAACACACAAAAATATCATTATACCAATTATTAGCCCTAACGTATCTATACATGTATCTATAAATGCACCACTTCTTCCAGGAATAAATAATTGATGTATTTCATCTAAACATGAATATATATATCCTAAAATAATAGTAGTCTTAATTATTGTTTTGTTTTTAGTATTATATGTATTTATATAGTTAGCTATAAGAAATCCTAGGCACATATAAATAAAAACATGAGCTAACTTCCTTATTATTGTTTCTACATTATTTATAATTTCTTCTTTACCTGTATCATCAACACTTTTATTAATGAATATTGAAATAAAATTTCTACTTCTTGATGTAGATATTTCGCTGTTTTCTGACGAAAATTTAAATATCGTAATACAGTTTATTAATATACAAATTACTAGTATAAGTCTTATATAAAAAATCTTTCTTCCTTGCATTTATAGCTCCTTTCTTTGAAATATTATATATATATTAAATTTAAAAGTAAAGATAGAATTTGCATATTTTTGCACTATGTAATATAATCTTAAAAATTATTTATGAAAAGAGGTTTTAATTAAATGGCTTTTGACGGAATTGTTTTGAAAAACGTAATTTATGAATTAAATAATACTATTATAGATGGTAAAATTAATAAAATTTTTGAACCTAATAAAAATGAAATTATTCTTAGTATTTATTCGGGAGGAATAAATTATTCTTTAGATATTGTTATATCTTCTAATAATTATAGAATGAATTTATCAACTAATACAAAACCTAATCCATTAGTTGCACCTAATTTTTGTATGTTACTTAGAAAACATTTAATAGGTTCTAAAATAAAGAAAATACATACTACAGACTTAGAAAGAGTAGTTACAATAGAATTAGAATGTTATAATGAATTAAATGATTTAATACATAAAAAACTTATTGTTGAATTAATGGGGAAACACAGTAATATTATTCTAGTTAATGAAAATGATAGAATTATAGATAGTCTTAGGCATTTAGATTCATTTGCGCACTCGTCAAGAGATATTTTACCTGCTCGTGAATATATCTATCCTGAAATCACAAAACTTTCTTTTATGGATTGTAATTTCAATAAATTCTATGAGCTAGTAAGTAAAGAAAACTCATTAAATTCAATTAGTAATATTTTTAATGGTTTTAGTAAATCTTGTGTAGATACTGCTATACGAATATTAGATATTAATGATTGTACTGAGACATCATTAAATAAAATATATAACTATTTTAATGATGTACTTGATTTTCCAAATAGTAAATGTGTATATATTAATAATAAAAAAGATTATTCTATTATACCAACTAAATATATTTCTAATATTGAAGAATATGTTAATTTTCCTGATAATACGCAGACTAACTTTTTTTTAGATGATTTTTACACTTATAAAGAAAATCTGGATAAATTCATATCTTACAGATCTAATTTATTAAAAATAGTGTTAAATGCATCTAAAAAAATTACAAAAAAATTAAATAATATAAATTTAAAATTACAAGAATGTAATAATATGGATACATATAAATTATATGGTGAATTATTAACAACATATTTATATAAGTTACCTTCTGAAAATGTAGAAAAAGTTGAATTAGAAAATTATTATGATAATAATAATTTAATATCTATACCTTTAGATAAAAAGCTTTCACCTTCTGGTAATGCAAAATTATATTTTAAAAAATATAATAAATTAAAAAAAGCTTTAGAGATTGTTTCTTTACAAAAAAAAGAAACTGAAAAAGAAATTGAATACTTAGAAACTATAGTTTATGAATTAGATGCATCAACATCATTATCAGATTTAGAAAATATAAATAATGAAATTAGCGAAAATATATTATTTAAAGATCTAGCACATTCTAAAGCCAATATTATGCAATCGAAAAAATCAAATAATAGAGTTAATAAAAAATTATTGGATTCCAAATATCATTTAGGTGAACCAATTATATATACTGTTAATGGATACACTGTATATGTAGGAAAAAATAATAAACAAAATGATTACCTTACCACTAAATTAGCAAAACATCACGATTACTGGTTTCATACACAGGATATACATGGTAGTCATGTTATACTCCAAACAAATGGGGATGACATAGATATTGACACAATAAATATCGTTGCATCAATAGCAGCAAAACACAGTAAGGCAGCTAATTCAAGTAATGTACCTGTAGACTATACATTAGTAAAATATGTAAAAAAGCCATCTGGTGCAAAACCGGGAAAAGTAATTTATACAAACTATAAAACTGCTAATGTTCAACCTTGTAAATAAGAATAAATAGGCATAATTAATACTTTTAGACAAAAAAATGAGTGAATCTCTTCACTCATTTTTCTATAAGATTTTTTACATCCTTTCTTATTCAAATATTTCACCTACATTAATTTTATTTCCCCTTAGAAAATCAAATATACTCATTTTTTTTTTATTTTTTTCTTGAATTTTAAGTACACTTATATACCCATCTTTTGCTTTAACAAATAATCCTTTTTTATTATCTGAAAATAACACAGTTCCCGGCATAATTTCCTTCATTTTATATAAATATTCTTCTAGTTCAGGAAACTTTTCCATTACATCATTTTGTGATAAACAATCAACTCTCCAGAACTTTATCTTTTTATTTGCTAAATATGAATATGTTCCCATTATTGGATTAAGACCTCTTACTAAATCTTTTATTTGCTTTGCAGACATTTCCTCCCAATTTAACTTTGCCATTTCTTTTTTTAACATAGGAGCCATAGAAAAATCAGATGGTTGTTTTATTCTTACAATTGTATTATCCTCTATTTTTTTCAATGTTTTAACTAATAATTCTCCACCTATTTTCGAAAGCCTATTCCACAATTCTCCAGTAGTTTCATCATCTTCTATTTGCACCTTTTCTGTTAAGAGCATATCACCTGTATCCATCCCTTCATCCATATACATAGTTGTAATACCAGTTTCACTTTCTCCATTAATTATAGCCCATTGTATTGGAGCTGCTCCTCTGTATTTAGGAAGTAAAGATGCATGCACATTTACACAACCTTTTGCCGGTATATCTAAAATCTCTTTTGGTAATATTTTTCCATATGCTACAACACAGATAACATCTGGATTTAATGTTTTTATCTGTTCTATAAATTCTGTATTATTCTTAATTTTATGAGGTTGATAAATTCCCAAATCCTTACTTAAAGCAAATTCTTTTACAGGAGAATAAGACATTTTCATTCCTCTACCTTTTGGCTTATCCTCATTAGTTACTACCCCCACAATATCATAATTTGCATTATACAAACTTTCCAAAGACTCTTTTGCAAAATCTGGTGTTCCCATAAATAAAACTTTCAACATAATTACTCCTTATTACTCTTTATTGATTTTGTTCGATAAATTCTAGTGTGCCTGGTATTATTTTGTCTATGAATAGTATTCCATCCAAATGATCTATTTCGTGTGCTAGTGCTTGTGCTAATAGTCCTTTTGCAGATATTTTTATTTCTTCTCCATTTTCATTCAATGCTTTTACTTTTACTTCCATTGGTCTTATTATTTTTGCATATTGATTTGGAAAACTTAAGCATCCTTCTTCTACTTCTTGCTCTCCTTTTTCTTTTATTATTACGGGGTTAACAAGTTTTATTGGACCTTTATCATCATATAAATCTATAACTATTATTCTTTTTAAAATACCAACTTGTGGTGCAGCAAGACCTACCCCATTAAATTTATGCATTGTCTCTACCATGTCATCTAGTAATTCTCTTATTTTATCATCTACTTTTTCTACTTCTTTTGCTTTTTTTCTTAAGACTTCATCTCCAACTTCAATCACTCTTCTTATTGCCATAAAATATTCCCCCTTATTGGTATAAAACACTAATTACATTACTTACATCATATTATTAGGATTTACCTCTATATTTATTCTAAGATCATCTTTACTACTAACTTTTTTGCTTCTCACATCATCCAATACATTTTGTAATATTTTATTTATATTTTCATTATAATTTCCTTTACAAATAATTCTCCATCTATATCTATTTTTTATTTTATCTATTGGTGCCGGTAATGGTTTGTATATAGCAAGTTCTAGATGATTTTCTTCATTTAATTTATATAATAAATTATATATATAATTCGATACCTTAGGTAGCAAATTTTCGTTCAATGAAGTAATTCCAATAATTATTATATCGCAAAAAGGCGGATATTTCAATTGTTTTCTAAAAAGTATCTCTGTATTATAAAATAATTTATAATCTTGTTTACTTGCATACTCAATACTAAAACTATCCGGATTATATGTCTGTATTATAACTTTTCCTTGAAATTCACCTCTTCCTGCTCTTCCTGCAACCTGAGTTAATATTTGAAATGTCCTTTCACTTGCCCTATAATCATCAATATTCAGACTACTATCTGCTGCAATCACTCCAACCAAAGTGACATTAGGGAAATGATGTCCTTTTACAATCATTTGAGTTCCTATCAAAATATCAATATTTTCTTCTCTAAATTTATTTAAAATATCTTCATGTGAATTCTTTTTTGTTACAGTATCAATATCCATTCTTATAGTTGAAGCATTTGGAAACATCTTATTTATTTGCATTTCTAATTTTTGTGTTCCTGTACCAAAATAACGAATATTATCACTATTACATTCAGGACATTTTTTAAGAGCAGAACTTTCATAACCACAATAATGACATTTCATTTTATTTTGTTTTATATGGTATGTCATAGTTATATTACAATTTCTACACTTTACAGTATAACCACAATCCCTACACATAACAAATGTTGAATAGCCCCTTCTATTTAAGAATAAAATAGTTTGTCTCTTATTTTTTATATTTTCTTCAATCTCTTTATATAATTGCACGCTTATCATGCTTCTATTTCCATTTGCCAGTTCTCTTCTTAAATCTACAATCTCTACATCTGGCAATTTAGATTTATTAGCTCTATTTTTTAATTCTAATAGTTTTATCTTTCCATTTATTGCATTATAATATGATATCATATCTGGTGTTGCACTACCTAAAACTAAAGGTATATTTAATTCTTTTGCAATATATCTTGCTACTTCCTTTGCATCATACCTTGGATTCATTTCAGATTTATATGATGAATCATGTTCTTCATCTATTATAATTAATCCTAAATTTTCTACAGGTGCAAATATTGCAGATCTAGCGCCGATTACTATCTTTGCCTTTCCTTCTTTTATTTTTTTCCACTCATCATATCTTTCTCCAATAGATAATTTACTATGTAGAACAGCAATAGGATCCTCTCCAAATCTCGCAATAAACCTATCAATCATCTGCGGAGTAAGAGAAATCTCTGGTACTAAAACAATACTTGATTTATTTTCATTTATCATTTTTTCTATTAATTGTAAATATATTTCTGTTTTTCCCGATCCAGTTATTCCAAATAATAAAAATTCTTGATATCTCTTTTCTTTTATTGATTTTTCTATTGATTTTTTTGCGTTTTCTTGTTCTTTTGTCAATTCTAAACTTTTATCTGGAGTTATATTCTTATTTTTAAATGGATTTCTATAAATTTCTTTTTTTTCAATCACTAAATATCCTTTTTTTATTAAAGTATTTACTATTGCCCTTGATACATCTGTAAACAACATTAAATCTGATAAAGATACATTATCATTATCAATAAGAAATTGTAAAACTCTTTTTTGTTTATCGGATTTTATCTCATTGTTTTCTAATTTAGATATTAATTCATCTATATCGATATTTAAAAATACATAACTTTCTAATTTATCTTTTACTCTATTTGAAACTATTCTATTTGTAGTTCCAGGTGGTAATAACAAATTTATTGCATCAGATATATTAGAAAAATACCTTTTTGCAATCCATTTTGCCATATTAACTTTTTTTATATCTAAATATGTTTGTTCCTCTACTTTTTCTATGTTTTTTACCTTGTATTCTGACTTTTCTTTAATAGATATAACAAATGCTTCTTCCAAGCTTTTAGAATTCCCAAATTGTACTAATACTCTTGAACCTATTTTTATTTTATTTTCCATATCTACTGGTATATTATAATCAAATAATCTGTCTAATTTTTTAGCATTACGATTTATTATTACTTGTGCAATCATTGTTTTAGCAGTTATATCCCCTTTCTTCCAATTTATGTTATCATATCAAATTAGTAAAAATTATACAATAAGAAGTAACAAAATTCTAAAGACTAAACCATGAATTTTTTTATTCTATTTATACAAAAAAAGCACAAATATGGATTTTTTTAAATCTATATTTCTGCTTTTTTATAAAATAAAAAAAATCTGGCAATCACCTATCTTCCCAGCAGGGTAACCCGCAAGTATTTTCGGCACATTAGAGCTTGACTTCTGTGTTCGGCATGGGTACAGGTATTTCCT
>CALXJL010000061.1 GCA_944388615.1 uncultured Clostridia bacterium | reverse complement strand
CCACATCAAGAATTTATTCAGATAGATACATCAAATATTTTATTTATATGTGGTGGTGCATTTGAAGGTTTAGAAAAGATAGTAAATGATAGAATTGGTAAAAAAGCAATAGGTTTTGGAGCAAATATAGAGAGTACAAAAGAATTAGATAAATATAAAGTTTTTGAGAAAATGTTACCACAAGATTTATTAAAATTTGGTCTTATTCCAGAGTTTGTTGGTAGATTGCCTATTATTGCAACATTACAAGAATTGGATAGAAATGCATTAATTGACATTGTAACAAAACCAAAAAATGCATTGGTAAAACAATATAAAAAATTGTTGGAACTAGATAATGTTGAACTAGAATTTGAGGAAGAAGCATTAGGTGCTATAGTAGATAAAGCAATAGAAAGAAAAACAGGAGCAAGAGGTTTGCGTTCTATTATAGAGGATATAATGAGAGATATAATGTTTGAAATACCTTCAAATACTAAAATAGAAAAATGTATTATTACTAAAGATACTGTAATTGAAAATAAACCACCAATATTAGAAATTAATGAAAATAAGATTGAAAAAAAATTTGCAGTAAATAATGAAAAGAATATGCCAAATACAGAAGAAACTGCATAGAGTAGCAGTTTCTTCCTTTTTATCTAATAGGAAAATTCTTTGGAGGAAATGAATGAAAGAAAAGTCAAAAAAGAAAAGGATTATAGGAGTAATAGAATTAATATTTCTTATTGCAATATTAATAATAGCATGGCAAATTTATTGCAAACATAATTTTAATGACTTTGTAAAAAGACAGTTAGAAGGACGGAGAGGTTAAGTTTAGCAGGGATAATAAAGAAAAATATAATAATGTTCCAAGTTATAAAATTGAGAATATTAATAATACAGATTCAATGTTTTGTAAACAAATTAATCTAGAGCCTAATACTCCATATAGGATCAAATGTAAAGTTAAAACTTTAGGAGTAGAAAGTACGGATGATACATTAGGAGGAGCACAAATTTGTATAACTGATACAATAGAAAAATCTATGACTATAACAGGAGATACAAAAGAGTGGCAAGAATTAGAATTTATGTTTAATTCCAAAGATAGGACAAGTGTAGAGATAGCTTTTAGACTTGGAGGTTATAATACTACATGTAGTGGAATTGCATGGTTTACAGATTTTACAATGGAAAAAGGAGAATTAGAGACATCTAATAATTGGAAATATGCATGTATTGCATTTCCTAATTTGGATGTGGAACTAGAAATAAATGGTGTTAAACAAGATTTTAAATTTGAGATGACCGATTCTGATATATCTGATATGAAGAAAAATATGCAAAGATTTCAAAATTCTATTTCAGAATTGACAAATGGGAAAATAACTGCAACATATGACTTTTTTACTGTAAATGAAACAATAAGAACATTATCTTATGATGATGAAAATGGATATTATGTTTCACCTGATAATATAGAAAAAATATTATATCCCTATGTTGCAAATAAAGGATATGACTATATTTTCATTTGTGTTAGAATGGGTGATGCAAATCAGAATTTAGAAATTCCTGTGAATGATTGGATTGGCCTAGGAGGTATGGATTATTTAGGAATTGGTTTTTCTAATATAAGATTGCCTAATAGTGATAAAAGTTATATATATAAATATAATGATAGAATCAATACATTTCCAGAGGAAGTATTTGTACATGAATTTATACATACACTTGAAAGAAATGCACAAGAATATGGAAATGATATAATAGAACTTCATGATTATTCTAAATATGGGTATAATGAATCCCAAAAAGAAGGATTAAAACAATGGTATTATGATTATATGAATAAAAAAGTTGAAGGAAATTTAGGATTACCTGAAGAAGTTTTTACAATTAAACCTGTAAAACAAGATAATTTTAAAAATGGAAATTATTTAGATGAGTTTAGAGAACCACAAAATTTTATAGAAGAAGTTCAAATGATATTAGATCAAATACAATTATTATTTAAAGAAGTGGAAGGAGAAGAAAAATTAACATAATGAAAGTAGCAGATTTTAATTATGAATTACCAAAAGAATTAATAGCACAAGTACCTATAGAAAAAAGAGATGAATCTAGATTAATGGTATTAAATAGAAAAGATGAAAGTATTTTAGATACTACTTTTAAAAATATAATAGATTATTTACAACCAGGTGATTGTTTGGTAAGGAATAACACCAAAGTTCTACCTGCAAGATTATATGGTATTAAAGAGAGTACTGGAGCACATGTTGAGGTATTATTATTAAAAACAGATGAAAAAGATATATGGGAAGCAATGGTTAGGCCAGGTAAAAAAATGATGCCAGGAGCAAAAATTAATTTTGGAGATGGAATTCTATATGGTGAGATTATAGAAAAATTAGATAATGGTAATAGAAAAATAAAATTTTCCTATGATGGCATATTTAATGAAATATTGGATAAAATTGGCTTAATGCCACTACCTCCATATATAAAGGAAAAATTGGATCAAAAAGATAGATATCAAACTGTTTATGCAAAATATGATGGATCTGCTGCTGCACCAACAGCGGGGCTGCATTTTACAGATGAATTATTTTCAAAAATAAGAGAAAAAGGAATTGAAATTGCAGAAGTAACATTACATGTTGGAATAGGAACATTTAGACCAGTTAAAGTGGAAAATATAGAAGAACATGATATGCACTCAGAACATTTTTATATAACAAAAGAGAATGCTGATAAAATAAATAATACAAGAAAAAATGGAGGAAGAATAATAGCAGTAGGAACTACTTCTTGTAGAGTGCTAGAATCTGTGGCAGATGAAAATGGTTTTGTTAAAGAATGTGAAAAAGATACTAATATATTTATATATCCAGGATATAAATTTAAATGTATAGATTCTTTAGTAACTAATTTTCATTTACCAGAATCTACATTAATTATGTTAGTGTCAGCTTTAGCAGGAAAAGATTTTATAATGAAAGCATATAAGCATGCTGTAGAAGAAAAATACAGATTTTTTAGTTTTGGAGATGCAATGTTAATATTGTAAGAATATAAAATAATAGGAGAAGAAAAAATGAAACCAGCAATTACATATGAATTATTACATGAATGTAAACAAACCGGAGCAAGAAGAGGTGTGATTCATACACCACATGGTGATATACAAACTCCAGTATTTATGCCAGTTGGAACACAGGCGACTGTAAAATCTATGACTCCAGAAGAATTAAAAGATATAGTAAAAGCAGAAATAATTTTATCAAATACATATCATTTATATCTAAGACCCGGTAATAAGTTAATTAAAGAAGCAGGTCGGACTACATAAATTTATGAGATGGGACAGACCAATACTTACAGATAGTGGAGGATTTCAGGTTTTTAGTTTAGGGGATTTACGTACTATATCTGAGGAAGGAGTGGAATTTAAATCTCATCTTGATGGGAGTAAACATTTCTTTTCACCTGAGAGTGTAATGGAAATAGAAAATGATCTTGGAGCAGATATAATAATGGCTTTTGATGAATGTGTAGAATATCCTGCTACATATGAATATACTAAACAGTCAATGGAAAGAACCACTAGGTGGGCTAAAAGATGTAAAGCAGCTCATAAAAGACCAGAAGATCAAGGTTTATTTGGTATTATTCAAGGAGGTTTTTATAAAGATTTAAGAGAAAGGTCTGCAAAGGATTTAATAGATTTAGATTTACCAGGATATGCAATTGGAGGTATTAGTGTAGGAGAACCTAAGAAAGAGTTTATTGATATTTTACAATATACAGCACCTTTAATGCCAAAGAATAAACCAAGATATCTTATGGGAGTAGGAACACCGGACTATTTAATAGAGGCAGCAATAGCAGGAATTGATATGTGTGACTGTGTACTCCCAACAAGGATAGCAAGAAATGGTACTGCTATGACATGGAATGGAAAAGTGGTAGTTAGAAATGCAACATATGAAAGAGATTTTACACCATTAGATGCACAATGTGATTGTTATACATGTAAAAATTATACAAGAGCATATATAAGACATTTAGTAAAAGCTAATGAGATATTGGGTATAAGGTTATTATCAATACATAACTTGAGATTCTTGACTAAACTTATGGAAAGAGTTAAAATAGAAATAGAGAATGATAATTTATTGAGTTTTAGAAACGAATTTTATAAACAGTATGGATATGATGTATAGATAAAGGAGGTAGATAAATGAATCTAATTGGAGAAGATGAATTCAAGGAACAAGAAAAGAAAAATAATAAATTATCAGTAATAATCATAGTATCAATATCAGTTATAATAGCAATTTGTATTGCTATAGTGTGTACAATTTATTATATTCAATCTCAACAATTTGTATTTACAATTGATGGACAAGTTCAGAATTCATATGCAGAAGATTTATTTATATTTGAAGATGGAAAGGTATATATATCTATTCAGGATTTAGCAAAAGTACCATCAATGGGATATAATCATTATAATGGTGAATATAATCAATATGAGGAAAATAAAGATGCTTGTTATGTACAAGACTCATACGGATTTGAATCTTGTACATATGTAAAGGACTCTAATACAATATATAAGAATATGCAATATAAGACTACAGAATATGAATATTTTGAAATAGATGAACCTGTAAAACAAATAAATAATAAATTATATACAACTATAGATGGTGCAAAATTAGGATTTAATTCAGAAATTGTATATAGTGAAGAGAAAAATAGAATTGATATTTATAGTGTATATTATTTGGCAAAGAGTATTTATGGTGAAGAAACAGTAAGTAAACTTAGTGAATCAAATTATGAAGATTTTAATAATTTTAAAGCTATATTACATGGAATGAAAGTAGTAACAGAAGGAACAAGTAGTAATAGCAATGTGGGGGTTAATAGTTTAAGCAATCAAGTTATAATAGGTGCTAGATATAAAGAAATTGAATTTATGGAAGCTACAAATGAATTTAAAGTAGTTACAAATGATAATAAAGTGGGTATTGTAGATGCTGAAGGAACTACGAAAATAAGACCAGATTATGATAGTATTATTAATATTGATAAAGATCTAAAATTATATATGGTTTCAATAGGAAATAAATATGGAATAGTTACAGATACAAATAGAACAGTAATACATACTGAATATGATTCTATTGGAATAGATGCTTCGGTGTTTAGATCAAATGATATAAAAAATTCATATATTATTTATGATAAATGTATTCCAGTACAAAAAGATAAAAAATGGGGAATATTTGATGTGAATGGTAATAATATATTACCTGTAACATATGATGAATTAGGATGTACATCATCAGGTGTTAAAGATAAAACTACCAATCCTTTATTAATAATACCAAGAGTCGAAGGAATTGTAGTGGGACTAAATAAAAAATATGGAGTTTATAGCTCTGAAGGGAAAGAATTATTCCCGATTGTATTAGATTCAATCTATTCTACAGTATCATCAGGTATAGATACATATTTTATGATGTATGATGGAATTGAATATGGAGCATTAGAAATGATAAATAGATATGTAACAAGAAATGAACAAAATAATACAGTAAATACAAACATACAAAACAATAGTGTTAATGATATAAATAATGAGGAACAAACTATTGAAGGTCAAATTAATGAGGAAGAAATTATAGAAACAGAAATGATTCCTGAAGAAGTTCAATAAAAAAAGAAATGCTTTATATAGAGGCTGCTGAAAAAGTAGCCTCCTTTTTTGGTTTTTATAAAATGTAAGAGAATCTCTAAAGTTCAATTTTTTGTTCTACAATGGAATAAAGTATTATATAATTTAGTAATAATTCTATTTGAAAGGAATGAAATTTATATGCAAAAAAAGAGTGAAGAAGTTAGTCCATTTGTTATAGGAGTAAAATATTCTATAGTATCATTTTTACTTACTATAATTTTTTTAATTATTTTTTCTTTAGTTTTAACATATACTGAAATTCAAGAAAATACGATTGAACCTGTAATAATAATTTTATCAAGTATTAGTATATTGATATGTAGTTTTGTAACAAGTAAAAAAATAAAAAGTAAAGGAATTATAACTGGTGGAATTTTAGGAGTTACATATTTCCTTTTGCTATATATTCTGTCTAGTATTTTTAATGCAAGTTTTTCTTTAAATATGTATTCAATAATAATGATGATTTCATGTGTTGTTACTGGAATGATAGGAGGAATTTTAGGAGTAAATTTTACAAGAAAATAATTATTTATTAAAAATTTTACATGCCTTTACAAATAAAAAAAATAAATATATAATCTATGCATAAAATAACTCAAAAAGATAAAAAATAAAAGAAAGAAACGAAAGGAAGATGAAACTTATGAGTCAAAAATATGTTTATCTGTTTAATGAAGGTAATGCTGGAATGAGAGATATTCTTGGTGGAAAAGGAGCAAACCTAGCAGAAATGACAAATCTAGGATTACCAATACCACAGGGATTTACTATATCAACTGAGGCATGTATAAAATATTATGAAGATGGAGAGACAATAAATAAGGATATTGAAGATGAAATTTATCAATCATTATTTAAATTAGAAGAAAGATTAGGAAAAAGATTGGGGGACAAGGAAAACCCTTTACTTGTTTCTGTAAGATCTGGAGCTAGAGCATCAATGCCTGGTATGATGGATACTATTTTAAATTTAGGAATGAATGATGAAGTTGTGCAAACTGTAGCTATGAAAAACGAAAGATTTGCATATGATAGTTATAGAAGATTTATACAAATGTATAGTGATGTTGTTAGAGAAATACCTAAAAAATATTTTGAAGAAGCTATTCAAAATATGAAGAATGAAAAAGGTGTTAAGTTAGATACTGAATTAACAGCAGAGGATTTAAAAGAATTAGTAGTAATTTTTAAAAGAATATTTAATGAATGTTTACATGAAGACTTCCCAATGGATACACATACACAACTAATAGAGGCAATAAAAGCTGTATTTAGATCTTGGAATAATCCTAGAGCTATAACCTATAGAAGACTAAATGATATACCAAGTGATTGGGGAACTGCTGTAAATGTTCAGTCAATGGTATTTGGAAATATGGGAGATGATTGTGGAACAGGTGTGGCTTTTACACGTAATCCAGCAACAGGAGAAAATCATATATTTGGTGAATTCTTAATGAATGCACAAGGTGAAGATGTTGTTGCAGGTATTAGAACACCTCAACATATAGATACTTTAAAAGAAAAAAACGAAGAGGCTTATAATGATTTTATGAGATATGCTGAAAAGCTAGAAAAGCACTATAAAGATATGCAAGATATTGAGTTTACTATTGAACATGGAAAATTGTATATTTTACAAACTAGAAATGGTAAAAGAACTGCAAATGCAGCATTAAAAATAGCAGTAGATCTAGTTTCAGAAGGTATGATATCTGAAAAAGAGGCAGTTTTAAGAGTTGAACCAAATCAATTAGATCAGTTACTACATCCTAATTTTGATCAAGATAAATTGAAAAAGGCTAAAATCATAGCAAAAGGATTAGCAGCATCTCCAGGTGCTGCAACAGGAAAAGTAGTATTTACTGCAGAAAGAGCTATAGAATTAAAAAATCAAGGCGAAAAAGAGTTAGTTTTAGTAAGATTGGAAACATCACCAGAAGATATTGAAGGAATGGTTGCATGTAATGGAATATTAACAGTAAGAGGCGGAATGACATCACATGCAGCAGTTGTTGCAAGAGGAATGGGGACATGCTGTGTAGCCGGATGTGGAGAGCTTAATGTTGATGAAGAAGCTAAATGTTTTTCAGATGCATCTGGAAGACAATACCATGAAGGAGACTATATCTCAATAGATGGTTCAACAGGAAATGTATATGGTGAAAGAGTAGATACAGTTGATGCAACGGTTTCTGGAGATTTTGCTACATTTATGAATTGGGCTGATAATTATAGAAAGTTAAAAGTTCGTACTAATGCAGACACACCAAGAGATGCTGCAAAAGCATATGAATTTGGTGCAGAAGGAATAGGATTATGTAGAACAGAGCATATGTTCTTTGCAGCAGATAGAATTGCTGCAATAAGAGAAATGATAGTATCTACAACACCAGAACAAAGAGAAAAAGCATTAGATAAAATACTACCTATGCAAAGAGAGGATTTTGAAGGTTTATATAAAGCAATGAAAGGTTATCCAGTAACAATAAGATTATTAGATCCACCACTACATGAGTTTTTACCACATGAAGATGAAGAAATAGATCAACTTGCAAAAGATATGGGAATGTCTTTTGATGAATTAAAAAATATAGTTACAAATTTACATGAATTTAATCCAATGATGGGACATAGAGGATGTAGATTAGATGTAACATATCCTGAAATAGCTGTTATGCAAACAAAAGCTATAATTCAAGCTGCAATAAATGTAAATAGGGATGAAGGAATGAATGTAGTTCCAGAAATTATGGTACCTTTAGTAGGTGAAAAGAAGGAATTAAAATATGTAAAAGATATAATTACAAAGACTGCTGATGAAGTAATTGAAAAAAATGAAGTAGAATTAAAATATTATGTAGGAACAATGATAGAGATACCTCGTGCTTGTTTAGTAGCAGACGAAATAGCAGAAGAAGCAAGTTTCTTCTCTTTTGGAACAAATGATTTAACACAATTAACATTTGGATTTAGCCGTGATGATGCTGGAAAATTCCTAGGATCATATTATGATAAAAAAATATATGAATCAGATCCATTTGCTAAATTAGATCAAAAAGGTGTAGGAAAATTAGTAGAAATGGCTGTAAAACTTGGAAAACAAACGAGACCAGATATAAAACTTGGAATATGTGGAGAACATGGAGGA
>CALXJL010000060.1 GCA_944388615.1 uncultured Clostridia bacterium | reverse complement strand
AAGAAGAATTTAATTGACCTAGGATTGAGCAAAGATAAGGCATGGCACTACACATGGACAAGGAAAAGTTATTGGAGAATATCAAATACACCAGGTCTTGCAATAGCATTAAATAATAAAACACTAGAAAGATTTGGATATACAAGCCTTACTAGTGTATACTGTTAAAGTATTAATTCTATTGAACCGCCCATTGCCGAACGGCACGATGTGGTGGTGTGAGAGGACACTGAATAAAATAATTATTCAGTTCCTACTCGATTGTATAAAAAAATCAATATATTTCATCAAAGTCAAGGAATAATTTTTTGTTTTATTAATAAACTTAATCAAGGAAGGTAAGCTAAAACATGGAACAAGAGATTATTAAATATATAAATAGGACAAAAAATACATGTAGTGTGAAAGTTGGAGATATAAACGTAAAAATTAAATATTCTCAGAATAGCAAGACATTTGAAGAATATAAATTAAACATTATACAACACAAAATAAAATGAAAGGAAAATATATGCCTGGGAGAAAATCAAAATATACATTAGAAAATTTAGAGGCTCAAAAAACAAAAATATGGTCAGTTGCATTATATATTAGACTTTCACAAGAAGATAGTGATAATGGAGAGAACAGAAAGGAAAGTAATAGTGTAACAAGTCAAAAAACATTATTAAATGAATATATAAATGAACACAAAGACCTAATAGTTTACGACACCTATGTTGATGATGGTTATACAGGTACAGACTTTAATAGACCAGAATTCCAAAGATTATTAAAAGATATGAGAAAAGGAAATATTAATTGTGTTCTTGTAAAAGATTTATCAAGACTTGGAAGAAACTACATAGAAGTTGGAAATTATATAGAGCAAATATTTCCGCTATTTAATATAAGATTTATTGCAATTAATGATTCAGTAGACAGTTTTAAAAATCCTACAAGTGGAAATACAATATTAGTACCATTTAAGAATTTAATTAATGATGAATATGCAAGAGATACATCAATAAAAATAAGATCAGCATTAAATAGTAGAAAAAAGAAACGGAGAATTTGTAGGAGCATTTCCATCATATGGATATATAAAAGATCCAAAAGATAATCATAAGCTAATCATAGACAAAGAATCAGCTGAAATTGTAAGAAAGATTTTTGAATGGAAAGTAAATGAAGGGTTAGGTAATTTAAGCATTTGTCATAGGCTAAATGATATGGGAGTTTTGAATCCAACAGGTTATAAAAACAAAAAATTAAATCAAAATTATAATAATTTTAAAATGAAACAAGAAGATTATTCATGGTGTCCATCTACAATTAGAAATATCTTAAAAAATGATATTTACATAGGAAATGTTACACAGGGAAAAAGACGAGTGAAAAGCTATAAGATTCATAAGGTGGAACAAGTACCAGAAAATGAATGGATTACAGTAGAAAATATGCATGAGCCAATAATAGAAAAAGAATTATTTAAAAAAGCGCAAGAGTTAAGAAAAATTGATACTAGGGTACAAAAGAATGGAAACTTAAGTATATGGGCTGGAATTCTAAAATGTGCAGATTGTGGACGTGCAATGCATAAAAAATATTGTAAAAACAAAAAAGGAACAGTTTATGAATATTACATATGTGGTACATATAGAAAAAAATCAAATAAGTTATGCACGAAACATACTTTAAAAGTGGAAGAATTAGAAAAATCGGTTTTAGAGGTTATTAAATTACATATAGATTTACTGATTGATACTGAGAAATTATTAGAACAAATAAATAAGTTAGTGACTCAAAAATTGGTAAATGAAAATACCCAAAATATAAAACAAGCCAAAAAAAGAGAAATAGAAAAAATAAATAATCTAAAAAGAGGATTATATGAAGATTGGAAAAATGACTATATAACAAAAGAAGAATATTTAGAGTACAAACAAAAATATGAGCAAGACATAAATAAGCTAAAAGAAATTATTATAAACTTAGATAAACAAAAAGAAAAGCAAGAAGAAATTATAAATGGAAATAGCTTATGGATAGAAAATTTCAAAGCAAATAAAAATATAACTAAATTAGATAGAGATATTATAACAGAATTAATTGATTACATAGAAGTACACGAAAATAAAGAGATAACAATACATTTTAAATTTATGAATGAAAAACTATTTGAATTAAATACACATAATGCTATAATGGTAAAAAATAAAATATGAGGGGGAAGGAAAAATGGATATAACAGTAGATGTAGGAGAATATAAGTTAAATGTAAGAGCAGCGGTTATTATTAATCACAATAATAAAGTGTTAGTACATAGAAATGTAAATTCAGATCATTATGCATTAATTGGAGGAAGGGTAGAAATAGGAGAGGATTCAGAAACAACTGTAAAAAGAGAACTCAAAGAAGAAATAGGGAAAGATATAGAAATAACGGGATATATTTCGACAATAGAGAATTTCTTTGAAATGGAAGGCTCAAAATATCATGAGATATTATTTGTACACAAAGGAGAATTTATAGATGAAGATGATAAAAAAATAGAGGATACTTTAAAAAATGTGGAAGGAAAAGATTATTTACAATATGAATGGTTAGATATAGATAAAATAGAACAGTATCCATTATTGCCAGAAGTAATTCAAAAAGTTTTAAAAGAAAAAAGTTACCCAGTACATAAAATAAATAGGGATGAGAAATAAAAAAATTGTAAACATAATGTATTTGAAATAAAAGTATTTTTGTGCTATAATTGGAATGATTTATAATTTGTTATAATAAAGGGGGATGTATGGAGAAGATTTCAATTATAGTACCAATATACAATGTAGAAAAATATCTACGGACAAGCACTAGATTCTGTTATATGCCAAACATATAAAAATTTAGAAGTATTACTTATTGATGATGGGTCAACAGATAATTCTAGTAAAATAGCAGAAGAATATGTAAAAAAAGACAAAAGATTGATCTTAGTACATCAAGCAAATAAGGGGTTGTCAGGAGCACGAAATACAGGCTTGGATATGGCTACAGGAAAATATATAATGTTTCTCGACTCAGATGATTTTTTTAATCCAACAGCTTGTGAAAATTTATATAATTGCATAGAAAAAACAAATGCAGATTATGTAATAGGAAATTATACAAATACAAATGAAGATGGAACTAAATGGAAAAATCCAGTATTTGATAAAGAAAAATATTTAGGATTTAAACTTTCGATTAAAGATTATACAAATTCATTTTATATAATGAATTCAGGCGTTTGGAATAAAATTTTTAGAAAATCTTTTTTGGATGAATTAAATATTCGTTTTGTAGAAAAATTACCTGCAGAAGATGCAATTTTTACCACATATTGTTTTATTCATTCTAAAAATGTATATTATACACCTGAAGTAGTTTACAATTATAGATTAAGGGATTCAAATTCTATTTCTACACATTGTTCTAAATCATATTTTTTCGGAATTAATAAAGCTTATAGAATAATATATGATAATTTTAGAGAATCAAATAACTTGGAATATTATAGATATTATTATGCAAAAAGTATGAATTATATTTTATATAGATTTGTAGATACAGATTTATTAACTAAAGAAGAAAGAATTGAAGTATTGGAAAAGATGAAATGGTTTTATATGCTTAGCTATGATTTAAAAATACCAACTATTTTAAAACCAGTACAATATATAATAGAATCTATAGTAATGAAAGATTATCCACAAACATTAAGATATTGTGAGATGCTAAATCAAATAAGAAAAATATTACCAAAGGAATTGAGGGAAAAAATGTCAAAACCAAGTGCTAGTACATATAAAGAAATTGAGAGTAAAAAAATGGATCCAGAAATAGTTAATAAAAAAGAGATATTATTAAAAGAAATGGAAAATAGTAAAATAAAAATTTTAAATATTGAAAATTCAATAAACAAAATTATTACAGAAAGAAAATCAATTGCACGATTTGGAGATGGAGAATTAGATATAATTCTTGGAAAAGATCTAGATTTTCAACCATATAACAAAGAATTATCACATAAGCTAGAAGAAGCTTTAAGAAGTAAACAAGATTTTTGCTTAATAGGAATTCCAGATGTTATAAATGAATTTTATAATCTAACAGAAGAGAGCGAAATTTTTTGGATAAAAAATATGGATAAAACAAGGAAAATATGGCTTAAATATATAAATGAAGACATGGAATATGCTACAGCGAATTTAACAAGACTTTATATTAGATATCAAGATAAAAGTAATACAGGAAAATATTTTTCTATGTTAAAACAAATTTGGAAAAATCGTAATGTTATAATCTGTGAGGGAGAACAAACTAGAGTAGGTGTTGGAAATGATTTATTGTCAAAATGTAAATCAGTAAAAAGAATTATATGCCCATCTGAAGATGCATTTAGTAAATATGATGCTATTTTTGAAAGACTAAAAAAAGAATCAAAAGAAAATTTAATTATATTAGCATTAGGACCAACTGCAACTGTACTAGCATATGATTTGGCAAAAGAAGGTTATCAAGCTTTAGATATGGGACATTTTGATATAGAATATGAATGGTATAAAAGGAGTGCCAAAAAAAGAGAAAAAATAGCAAATAAATATACTAATGAAGTCTCTGGAGGCAATATTACAAATAATGTTTATGATCAAAAATATTTATCAGAAATAGTAGAAAATATAGAATAGAGGTGGCATATGAAAAATATAATTCTTATGGGAACTCCCCATCATGGAAATATAGGTGATTTAGCTATAGCATATGCAGAAGAGAAAATGATAAAAAAAAATTTTCCTAATAATAAATTGTATATAATGCAAGAAGAAAAATTAGATATATGTGCAGAAAGAGTAAAACCATATATAAAAAAGGATGATATTATTTTATTACATGGTGGAGGAAATATAGGAGATACTTATGTAATGCCTGAAAAAGGAAGAAGAAAAGTAATTTCTATTTATCCAGAAAATAAAATAATTATATTTCCACAAACAGCATTTTTTGAAAATAACGAGGAATTGAATATATCTAAAAAAATATATAATGCACATAGCAATTTAGTAATAATGGCAAGAGAAAATAAGTCATATGAATTTATGAAAGAACATTTTAATAAAGCAAAAATTTATTTAACTCCTGACATTGTAATGACTTTAAAAGAAACAGCAGATAAGCCAAGAAATGGAGTAATTCTGATGTTTAGAAAAGATAAAGAAAAAACATTAGGAAATAACGAAAGTGATTTTATATATAAATATGTAAGTGAACATTATAGTACTTATAAATTTTCAGATATGAATATAGGAACAAAAATCCTTAATAATATTTCTGAGAAAATAAGAGCAAGAATATTAGAACGTAAATTTGCAGAAATTCAAAATGCAGAATTAGTTATTACAGATAGGCTTCATGGTATGATATTTTCTGCAATTACGCAAACACCATGTGTTGTATTCAATAGTCTAACACATAAAATTGTGGAATCATACAAATGGCTTCAAAATTTAGAATACATACAAATTTGTGATAATATAAAGAATTTAGAGGATTGCATAAATAAAGTTACAGCATCTAAACAAAATATATATAACGAAAACTTCGCAGAAAAAATAATAAGTGATATTTTAATTAAAGAGATTGGAAAGGAGTAATTTAATGTTTGAATTAAAATATGATAAAACACTGGATAATACTATATTTACTAAATTTAATCTAAAACCTGTAGTAGAAGATTATTATGCAATAAAAGATTTAACTTTTTGTGTCGCAGATGGAGTTACAAGAGATGATATTTATGGAAAAGTGGTTGGATATCCTCAAACACAAGAAGAAGCTGAAAGTTGGGTAAAGAGGTATCCAAACCCAAGCGGTGCATATGATGCAGCAAAAATAGTATGTGAGACATTTATTAAAGAAATGGAGAAATATGAAGAAAGCGATATTTCAGAAAATATTATAATGGAAGTTGCAAAATTATGTAATAATGCATTAAAAAGAATAAATGATGGTAGAGATATAGATTACTTAAAAGAAGATTATTATTGTTGTGAAGCTGTAGGTGGAAAAATTATTGATAATAATTTATATTGCTTTTCTTTGGGAGATTGTCATATAACTTTATTAGATGAAAATTACAATATTGTTTTTACAACTATTAATAATCATAAATGGTTTGAAGATTATCTAGATAATGTATATTCGAAGGAAAATAAATTTGATTGGGATGATCCAAAAGACAGAGTTATGGTAAGAAAAGAATATAGAAATAATCCAACACAAAAATATAATGGTAAAGATGTATCTTTTGGAGCATTTTCTGGTGAAGAAAGTGCAGAATATTATATAGATACATATAAAATAAATTTATCAAATGTAAAATACATTTGTGCTTATTCTGATGGATGTGAACCTTTTTTTGAAAATAAAGAAATTACAAAAAATATATTAGAAAATTTGGAAAATTTAGAGAATAACGGTAAGGAAAGAACTTTAATTGTTTATGAAAATAAAAACATATAATAGTAATAAAAAATCTTTTTAGAGTAAATACTAACTTTAAGGAGATTTTTTTATGTGGGATAAAAATGTAGATGAAGTATTGAAAAAATTAAAAACAAATGAAAAAGGACTTACTCAAAAAGATGCCGAAGAAAGAATAAAGGAAAATGGAAAAAATGAAATACCAAAAGTAAAAAAAGATACAATTTTAGAAATATTTATACAACAATTTAAAAGTCCAATAATATTAATACTTGCCATTGGAATAGTATTTTCTATTTTAACTAATAGTTATCCAGATGCAATATTCATAGTTATAGTAATAAGTATAAATACAGTTATAGGAACTTATCAAGAATGGAATTCTGGAAAGAGTAGCGAAAAACTTGCTAATATGATAAAAATAAATTCGAAAGTTTTGAGAGATGGTCAAACTAAAAGCATAGATTCTGAAAATATTGTAGTAGGAGATATTGTGCTACTAGAATCTGGAGATAAGGTACCAGCTGATTTAAGGCTTATACAAACTAATGAATTATCAATAGATGAATCAATACTTACAGGAGAATCAATACCAAAATATAAAGATGAGAATATTAATAGTGAACATACCAAAATAGCAGATAGAACTAATATAGCATATGCAGGAACTATTGTTACTAGTGGAAGGGGAAAAGGAGTTGTAATTGCAGTAGCTAAAAATACTGAATTTGGAAAAGTAGCAGATACAGTACTGGTAAGTAAGGAAGCAGAATCACCACTAGTTGTAAGATTGGGAAAATTTACTAAACAAATAAGTATAGGATTTGTTATTCTAGCAATAATTTTATCAATTATATTATATCTTAAAGGAACAACTATTTCTGAAATTTTTTCTACTGTAGTTGCACTAACAGTTTCTACTATTCCTGAGGGGTTAACAATTGCAGTAACAATTATTTTGTCAATTGCATCATCTAAAATGGCAAAAAAAAATGTTATAGTAAAAAAATTGAATGCAGTTGAGAGTTTAGGTAGTTGTAATAGAATAGCAACAGATAAAACAGGTACATTAACAGTAAATGAACAAACAGCAAAAAAGGTTGTATTGCCAAATGGAGATTCTGCATATGTAAAGGGTGTAGGATATAATGATTTAGGAGAAGTAGATTTTGATGAGAATGTATTGGATTCTACAAAAAATCAAATAATAGAAATAGCTAAATTAGGAATGATGAATAATGAGGCTCATCTAAGTTTGAAAAATGGAAAATGGATTCATCATGGAGATGCTATAGATACGGCTTTTTTAGCATTGGGTTATAAATTGGAATTAACAAAAAATGAAGATATTATTGGAATGATACCATATGAATCAAAAAACAAATATTCAGGAGTATTTTATAAAGAAAATGATAAATATTTTGTAAGTATAAAAGGTGCTATTGAAAAGGTTTTAGAATTTTGTGATACCATGGATATGGGAGATAAAATAGTAAATATAGATAAAGAGAAATTAATAGAACAGACAGAAAAAGTATCTGCTGATGGTTTTAGAGTTATAGCAGTTGCAAAAGGTGAGAACAAAACTTTTGTAAAAAAGGAAAAATATATGCAAAATGATATTCCTAAACTAACTTTCATGGGGATAGTAGCTTTTGTGGATCCGATAAGAGAAGATGTAATAGAGGCAATTGAGGAATGTAAAACTGCAGGAATAAAAGTGTCTATGATAACAGGTGATAATAAAATTACAGCAGATGCAATTGCGAAGAGATTAGGAATAGAAGATGTTCACGCACGTGTTTCACCAATGGAAAAGTTGGAAATAGTGGAAAAATTTAAAAATGAAGGAGATTTTATTGCAGTAACAGGTGATGGGGTAAATGATACACCTGCACTTAAAGCAGCCAATATAGGTATTGCAATGGGGAGTGGTACAGACATAGCAAAAGAAACAGGAAATATGATAATTGCAGATGATAATTTTTCTAATATTGTTAAAGGAATAGAAGAGGGAAGAAGAGCTTATAATAATATAAGAAAAGTCATATACTTGTTGCTATCTACAGGTTTTTCAGAGATAATATTATTTATATTAACAATATTTTTAGGACTTCCGATTCCTCTTCTTGCAATTCAATTGTTATGGCTTAATTTAATAAGTAATGGAATACAAAGTAATGCATTAGCATTTGAAAAAGATATAGAAGATGTAATGAAGAAAAAAGTAAAAAGCAAAGATGAAAAAATATTTAATAAATTATTAATAAGTGAAATAGCAATTTCGGCTTTATCAATGGCAATAATAGAATTAATTCTATATGTCTATTTATTAAAAGTAAAAAACTATGATATGACACTCATAAGAACAATTTTATTAACATTAATGGTATTTATAGAAAATATTCATATATTTAATTGTAGAAGCGAAAAAATATCC
>CALXJL010000059.1 GCA_944388615.1 uncultured Clostridia bacterium | reverse complement strand
ATTTATATAAATCTACACTTGCTATTTCACTTATATCAAATGTAGAAAATCCAGGAGTATCTGCAATATATGAATTATCATCTATTTTATATAATTTAGTTATTGTTGTTGTATTTTTTCCTCTTTTGTTTTTTTGACTAACTAATCCTTCAGTTGTTATTTCTTTTCCAAATATACCATTTATTAAAGTTGATTTTCCTACACCGGAATTTCCAGAAAAAGCTGTAATGTTATTTTTTAGTAATTTCTTTATATCTTCAATTCCAATCCCCTGCTTTGCCTTGCTTTCAATTACTTTATATCCTATACTTCTATATATTTTACAATTTTTTTGTATTTCTTCTTTATCTTTTTTTATTAAATCCATTTTGTTTATACATATAATTGGTTTAATATTATTTAACTCTGCAAATGCTAATTGTTTATCCAATAATAAAAAATCCGGTTTTGGCATAGATGTTGATAACACTAAAATTAATTGCGTTAAATTAGCCATTTTAGGTCTTTTTAGCGTATTTTTTCTATCAAATATATCAGTTATAATTCCTTCTTTTTTATTTTCGTCTAATATATCTATTTCCACATTGTCTCCCACAAGTGGTGTTATTGTTTGATTCTTAAATTTTCCTCTTGCATAACAAACATATTCTTCATCATTTACTTCAACTATATATGTATTTGATATATTACTTATTATAATTCCTTTATGCATTTTTATTTCCTTTCATTTAATACTAATTTTTTGCCAGAATAAATAAATATGAGGCATGAAAAGTTTTCTAAAATGCTAGAAAATATTTATCATGCCTCTTTTGTTATTCAATTGTTAATGATGTATTTTTATCTAAATCAAGTTGTACTGTTTTCTTTAATACTTCATTTATATATACTTTAATTGTAATTGTACCTTTACCCTGAACAATTTGTGAAATACTTTCTGTATCTTCGTCGACCTCTGTATTTAATACAGTATCTTCACCTACAACCATTCTTACTTTAGCTTTTTTTACTTCAACAGGCACTCCATTTTCTATTTTTTGTTCATATCCCACTAAATTTCTAACATTTATTTTTACTGTAGCACTCTTCATTTGAGATATTTTATTTACTGTAATAATAACTGTACTTCCTTCATCCAATGTTGAACCTGTTTCTACACTTTGTTTTAATACTGTTCCATCAGATTTTGTAGTGTCTTCTTCATTAACAACTTCTGCCTTTAATCCAACTTCTGACAATTTTGCTTTTGCCTGATCTTCTGTACTACCAATTAGATATGGAACTGATACTTTCTTTATTCCTGTTCCTATACTTACATACACACTAATTTGTGAACCTTTTTCTATTTCTGTTTCTTCTTTAGGATCTTGTTTTATTACAATTCCCGCCTCTATTTTTTGACTTGTTTCTTCTACTTTATTTGCAACTAGACCCGCTTCTTCTAATGCATCTTCTGCCTCTTCATATGTCATTCCAGCTATTTTAGGAACTACTGTCATCTCAGTACCTTTACTTACATATATAGTTATCTTTGCATTGTCTAGAATTTTATAATTTTCTCCTCTATATTCTGGATCTTGAGAAATTACTCTGTCTTTTTCTACATCCTTATTAAATTCTTCTATAACTTCATATTGTAAATTCAATTCTTTTAATTTATCTTCTGCTTCTGTTCTTGTCAAACCTACTAGATTAGGCATATCTATATTTTTAGGAGATGAAGCATCTAAGATAAATTTAGTTATAAATATACTTGCAACTAAAACTAATAATACAGCTAAACCTATAACAACTGCTTTTACTCTAGGATGTTTGCTAAAATATTTTGCAAGTTTACCTTGCTTTTTCTTAGGCTTTTTATCTTCGCTTTCTTCTTGTCCATCTTCTTTAGCATTATCAAGCATATCATCTGTTATTCTTGGCATAACTTGAGTATATTGCTGATCTATTTCCATTGTATCAACAAATTCACCTTCTGGATTTTTTAATGCCATACCTAAATCTTTTAACATCTCTGTAGCTGATGCATATCTTGCCGCAGGTTCTTTTTGCATTGCTTTCATTATTATTTTATTAACTGCAAATGGAATATTTGGATTATATTTTATAGGTTCTACAGGTTTATCTTGCATATGTTTTAATGCTACTGATACTGGTGTATCTGCATCAAATGGAACTCTACCTGTAAGCATTTCATACATAACCACACCTAATGAATATATATCAGATTTTGCATCTGTAAATCCACCTCTTGCTTGTTCAGGCGAGAAATAATGTACAGAACCGATCGTAGTTCCAAATGCTGTTATAGTAGAATTAGAAACAGCTTTTGCTATTCCAAAATCCATTACTTTTGCTATTCCATCTTCTGTTATTATTATATTATGTGGCTTAATATCTCTATGAACTATATTGTTTTTATGAGCTACTTCTAATGCTGAAGCTATTTGAATTGCTATATTTAAAGACCATTTCCATGGTAGGGCTCCATCTTCTACAATTATTTCCTTTAGTGTTTTCCCTTGGATAAGTTCCATAACAATAAAATATAAATTATCTTCTTGTCCTACATCATATATTTGTACAATATTATTATGTGTAAGACTTGCTGCTGCCTGTGCTTCTGAATTAAATCTTTTTATAAATTCCTCATCTGTTATGAATTCCTCTCTCAAAATCTTTATTGCAACAAATCTATTTAAGGCAGTATCTCTAGCTTTATAAACAGTTGCCATTCCTCCACTACCTATTTTTTCTATAATTTCATATCTATTTCCTATAATTTTACCTTCTAAAATCATTTTATTTCCCCCTAAATATTCGCTTTAGTTTTTTGCAATCAATACTGTAATATTGTCTAGTCCTCCTGCTTCATTAGCATTTTTTATTAGTTTTTTTAGATTTATGTTTTCATTTACAATTATATTATATATTTCTTCTTCTTTTACCATGTTTGTTAATCCATCTGAAGTAATTAGTAATATATCTCCTTTTAAAAATCCCTTTACCAATATATCTGGTTCAACACTTGTCTCACATCCCAAGGCTTTCATAAGCATATTCTTTTTAGGGTGTTTCCACGCTTGTTCTCTTGTTATTGTTCCGTCTTTTACTAATCCCTCTACATAGCTATGATCTGTTGTTAATCTTCTCATAAATTGTTTTCGTATTCTATAAACTCTACTATCTCCTATATGACCTATATATACTTTATTTCCATTTATTATACAAATTTCAAGTGTTGTACCCATTCCCTCAAGTTCTTTACTTTCAAGTGATTTATTATACACCTTTAAATTAGCATATTCCATTGTTTCTTTTATTAGAACCATTATGTCTTCTTTTTCCATATTTGGAGTATATTTATTTTGAATATATTCCTTTGATGAATCTACTGCTATTTTACTAGCTAACTCTCCTCCATTATATCCGTCCCATTCCATCTGCTAATATTAAAAGTTTTAAATCTGTATTTGGATCTGATATATAGTAATAATCTTGATTTTTCTCCCTGACTTTACCTTTATCAGTTTCTGCTAAAAACTCCATTATTTCCTCCCATGACTAATATTACTTCTTCTTAATTGTCCACAGGCTGCATCTATATCTGAACCTAGTTCTCTTCGTATTGTTGCTACAATTCCGTGTTCATTTAGGTAATCTCTAAATTTTATTATGTTTTCATTACTACTTTTAGTAAATTTGCCATTTTCTATTTTATTAATAGGTATTAGATTCACATGGCATAACATTCCTTTTAATAAATTTACTAATTCTTTTGCATCTTCTAAATTATCATTATTATCTTTTGCTAAAGCATATTCAAATGATATTCTTTTGTTTGTTATTTTTATGTACTCTTTACATGCTTTCATTAATTCTTCTATATTATATCTATTGTTAATTGGCATCATTTCACTTCTTTTTTTATTATTTGTTGCATGAAGAGAAATTGATAATGTACATTGTATATTTTCATTTGCTAAATCATATATTCTAGGAACTAGTCCACTTGTAGATACACTAATATGCCTTGCTCCAATATTTAGTCCCTTAGGATTATTTACAATTTTTATGGATTTTATAACATTCTCGTAATTATCGAATGGTTCTCCAATTCCCATAAATACAATATTAGATATTTTATCGTTTATATCTTGTTCAACAGCTAAAACTTGTTCAACAATTTCACCAGGTGATAAATTTCTTATAAACCTAATTCCTGTTGATGCACAAAATTTACATCCCATCTTACATCCAATTTGCGAAGAAACACATATTGTTTTACCATGATGATATTGCATTAAAACAGTTTCTATAGCATTTCCATCTAAAACATCAAATAAATATTTTTTTGTTCCATCACTAGATTCTTGTTTTTTTATGATTTTATAATTACACATTGTATATTCATTTTTCAGTTTTTCTCTTAAATCAAGCGATAGATTAGTCATATCATCAAAAGATTTTACTTTTTCTGAATATAACCATTTAAAAATCTGCTCTGCCCTAAAAGGCTTTTCTCCAATTTGTTTTAGCTCTTCTTTTAATTCATCTAAATTATAATCTTTAATATTTTTCTTTGTCTCCATATGTAAAACTCTTAATCCTCTAATCTTTTAAATATTTTATAATTCATATTTATCCATGTTATATCATAAGTAATTATAAATTTCAATACCTGCCATCTATTTAAAACTATATACTATTTTATTAAACTATTACTCAATATATTTGCTAAGGAAAAAAGAATATGACTTTATTATTAAAATCATATTCCTTTATTTATCTAGATTGCTTTTCTTTTCTTTCTATATTCAATAATATCTTTTTCGCATTTATTGGCACTTTCTCTTATATCTGCTAATCTTTCTTTTAATGTTAATTTTTTCCTTCTTTCTGCATTATATTCTCTTACTTTATGAATATCTTCTATTGTAAATTTATTGCTTATTTCTGGCTTTTTCACCCTAGACCACCTCCCTTAATCTTTTTCACTTAATAATACATATGGAGCATATATATCTATATTATTATATCTCTTAGCAAATGTTATCTTTCTTACTCCATTTATAGTATCTACATTTACCATATGTTTAAAATTCCAAGATATAATAATATTACAATCGTTTAATATTGCAGATGCTATATGTAAACAATCATCAAAACTTTTTGGATTTAATATACCTTCACTAATTATTTCATTTGCTATTTCTTCTGTTTCTTCCGTTATACTAACTCTTTTATAATTAATTTGTGCAAGGTAATCTTTTAACAAGCTTCTTTTAGGTTCTTTACATTCATTTATTTCAGCTAAAACCAAATCACTAATTATAACTTCATATTTTCCAGTTTGTAATATTCTCCATACTTTTCTCGTTTGTTCCATTTTTTCCTGAACATCATCTTGTTCTAAATGACTTATAACAGATGTATCTAAATATATTCTTAATTTACGCATAAACTCTTCCTTTCTTTATTATATCATATTTTTCTTACATTTAATACATTTTATTCAAATTCTTTGGTATAGACATCTTTTTCTTAAAATACATAAATTATTTTCTCCACTGCATTGTATATTCTATCTCATTTGTGCTTTCATCTATCGATATATTTATATTTTTAAACCCCATTGCAACATAAAATAATATCGCATTTATATTTTTTTCATATACCTTTAATGTAAGATTATCATATAAATTTTTACTATAATTTATTAGCTTCCTTCCTATTCCATTTCTCTTATATTTTTCATCAACAAATAAAGCTCCAATATACCCATCAGACATTATACTAATAAATCCCTGTATTTCATTATTCTTTTCATAAACATATGTAACTGAATTTGGCAAATACTCATTTTTAACGATATTATAATTTTCCAACCAATAATCCTTATCAATAAAACCATGATTTTTAATATTTCCCCTTGCCCAAATTGCCATTATCTCATCAATCTCTTTTTCTTTATTAAACATTTTTCTAATCATTTGTCCATTCCCGGACAGTCCCCAATTGGACATTTTGTCCAATAAGCGACTATCCCGCTTTGTCCTCCTCTCTTTTTCAAACTATATATAATATTTCATTCTGGCTAAAATACTTTTTCAATAATTCTCTTATATATTTTTCCGCTTGCTGTTTTTCTTCTTTTTTATACATATATCTTCCTCTGCCTCTTACAGTCATTATTTCCTTATTGTAAAGTTCTGTTTTATTTGGGAATGCTTCTTTATTAATCATTCTATGAACATAACTATATGTCATAAATATAATCTCGAAAAACACGTCTTTTTTTACTTTTTCTGTTAAGTTTTCATATAAATATTCTATAAGTTCTTTATATAATTCCTTCCAATTATCCACCAATATTACTGGAGCTATTAATATCCCCACTTTATAACCTGCTTCTTTTACTTTATTTATAGCTTCAACCCTATTTTTTAATGGTGATGTTCCTATCTCTATTTCTCTTATTATTTCTTGCGGATTTACACTCATTCTAAATATAATTTTACCATTATGATTTAATGGCAAAATAGGGTCAACCATCGAGAATTTGGTTGGAAATGTTAATAATCCTTTATGGTTACTTGCAAAATTTTCTATTGTCCAAACCAAATTATTCGTAATTGTATTTTCTAGAATTAAATCACTATTACTTCCTATTTCAAACACTAGATCTTTTTCATTTTTATTAGCCACTTTTTTTATTTTATCTAGCATCTGCTCCCTATTTACAAATAATCTCATATATGAACATTTATTAAAATTACATACCAAATAACAATACATACACATTGCTATACATCCAGATGATGTATACGGCACAAGATAATCTGATACTTTGTGGTTTTCCACATGTTTATGTGTTTTTCTTACACCTATAATTATATTTTGCTTCATATTCGCAAATTCTGAGTTTTGCTTTTTTCTCATTTCTTCAATATTATTATGATTTTCTATTTCAATACAAATTACATTATTCTCCTTATATTTATCAAGCAACTCCTTGCCCAATTCATAATTATATGCATCTTTCTCATAATATACTGCTTTTGGCAAAAACATACTCTTTTCTCCTCTTCCTCTTTACATTTTCAAGAATAGTTTTTGCAATGCTTGTACATTATATACTTGTATTTATTTCCAAATTTCTCCATTTATAAATTTTACTAGTGCTAGTATAAAAGCTTCTCTTGTTAGATCTATTCTACTTATTTCTCCATGAGTTAAACATCCAATTCCGCCTTTTCCTTGTCCTACTTTATGAGTTTTAAATAATCTATCCATTAATTCTTGTATATTTGTATTTTTTATTTCATCAACATATTCATCTGGTATTGGATATCCTGCTGCCATTGATACACTTTCTTTTCCTTTATTATCTTGTATTATTGCAATACTAGTATTCATCCATATTCCCATTTGATTTATCATTCCAGATTCTATTGCCATATACAAATCTGCTTCAATCCCATTTTCTTTTGTATATTTTTTTAGATTAGCCACTCTATTTCTAGCTCCTTCTAGAGTCTCCTCTCCTATTGGTTGTTCTGATACATCTGATTCTACTGGTATTCCTTCAATAGTAAAATCTCTGTAGAATTTTCCTATTGCTTGTTTTGCTCCTTCTATTTTCCCTGGATTTTTAGTTCCTATTAATACTTTCATTTCAAAAATCCCTCCTATTATATTTTATTATTTTCCGATTTTATATCAATGTTTATAATAATTGTAGAAACTATTGATAATATAAATATCACATAAAATACATTTTCTCCAATAAATTTTGCTATAAAAACTAATAATGCAAATACAAAAACCTCTGTAAAACATAAACTCATTTGTCCAACTGTTGATAATAATTCATTATCTTCTTTTGATTCCTTAATAATATTTTGAATTGATGTCTGTATTGAAGTTTCATATACTTTTTCAAAATTATCACTTAGAGTTTTATTAAAAGAAATTAATATTTTATTTTTTGCAAATAAATAAATTGCTGTTATTATTACTCTTATTGTAGAAACTAAGTTATTTGTTTTTTTTATATCTTTGTCAGCATATTTTCCAATTAAAGTAATAGTTATAATTTGAAATAACAAAGATACTATAATTACTGTTGAAAATGCAACAAAATCTTGCAGTATTATGTATAAATACATTGGCACAAAAAGTCTTTCTATTATATGGTTAGTTCTTAATGCATAAATAATTTTATATTTGCTCTTACTATGTATTAAATATTTTATACTTGCTCTAAATGTATTTGTTTTGTTTTCTGGTTTATAATCAATTTTTATAGTAGTAATATACTGTAATAAAAAGAAAATAATAATTATACCAAATAGTATTAAATTGTTATCACTTATTACTCCCCATGCAACTAAACAACTTGCTAAAACTGTTCCCAGTATTTTTGATATATAGTAAAGACTATTAAACCTTCCTCTGTGTTCATTCTCTACATATCTACTAGATAGTGCATCTGAAGATGGATTAGAAAGCCCCATACATCCCATTGCAATTATAAATATTACAATGTTTCTATATATACTTTCACTATTTAGCATAAAATATGAATTAATTATACTAAATATGTTTGAAATTAATATGCATTTTGCTATTCCTATTTTATGTGATACCGTTACAAAAAATGGAGTTATTAATCCTGTTATTAAAAATCTAATTCCGTAAATTAGTAATATTAAGTAAATAGGTATTCCTGCTTTATAAAGCATAACTGTTCCAAATGTTTCGCTTAAAGCATTTGCAAAATTATAAAAAAATATACTTAAATACATATATTTATACTCTTTTTTGTAAAAATATTCCTTCATTTATTACTCCTACTAATTTCTCAAAAAATTTTTTGTAAATTATATCATTCTTTTAATCTTAAATCAATTTAATTTATTAGTCAATTTTTATTCGCTATTTTCATCTTTGATCTTGTTTTCTAA
>CALXJL010000058.1 GCA_944388615.1 uncultured Clostridia bacterium | reverse complement strand
AATTTTCACGATATAAAAAAGTAAAAAACTTTGAGATTTTATATCTCTTTCCCAAAAGTTTTTTACTTGAAGATTTTAATAAATTTTAGTATATTTTTTATTGAATCTTTATTAGAATTTCGGGCATTTGAGGTGGTTATTTTACCCAATTTTTACCCAATTCTACATAATATTGCTGTTTTTACTCATTATTGCAACCAACTTCAAGACAACAAAAAATCACTAAAACCGCTACAGTTCTAGTGATATGTTCTTTGGTTGCGGGAGTAAGACTTTGGACTACGACCTTCGGGTTATGAGGTAAATTACATTAATTCTTCAATTACAATCTTAACACTAAGATCTTTTCCTAATTATTATGATTTTTTATATTTTTTATATCCCCAATAGCTACCCCCACCTAATATTCCCAATGTTATAATTCCAGCTAATGGATTTGAATCTTCCTGGTCATTTACTGAAGTATTATTAGCAATATTATTTTTGCTAGTTGTTGATGTTTTTATTATAGCACTATGATCTACTTTTGGTGATTCTTGTATATTTATTTTTATCGTACTTGTTTTTCCATTAGAGCTAGTTGCTGTTATATCTACTGTTCCATATTTTTTTGCAACAACTTCTCCTGTTGTGCTGACTGTTGCAATACTTTCATCACTTGATTTCCATGTGATATTTTTATCTGTTGCATCATCTGGTGTTATCGTAGCAGTTAATTTTAGACTTTTTCCTATTTCCATATTTGTTACATTTTCATTTATTTTAATATCTGTTACTCCTATTGTAGTTGGTACCGTAGATGTAGTTTTTGTACTTGATGATGAAGAACTTGATGTATTACTTTTACTTGATGATGAAGAACTTGATGTACTACTTTTACTTGATGATGAACTAGATGAATATGGACAAACTCCATTAGTATGTAAATGAGCAGGATGTCCCCCACAATGATAATGGTAACTTCCTAATCCACTTTTATTTTTGTTATCTTTGTGTCCACCACTTGAATCTGTTCTTCCAGAATGAGCATATGTAGTAACTCCCATTGAAATTACAGTTAAAATAGTTAACAAAATTGATATTATTTTTACCTTGTTTTTTCTCATATATATCCCCCTTGGATATTATATCGACTTTTTTCCGAAAATTTTGTCGAATGTTGTAGATAAAGTATAAATTTCGGCAAAAAATATAATTTACTCAAAAATTGTATCTCTAATAAAGTAAAAATACATTCCTAGTTATATCAACTCTTTTGATTTTTCCTCTTCATACTTTTGCATGATTTCTTAAGTTGTGATAATATATCAATATCATAATTTAATTCAGCAGAATGATTATTCTACAATAATTTTATTTTATAGGAGGTTTTTCAATGAATATAACCAATTATTTAAATAAAACTATAGAAGTAAAAATTGACAGACCAATAGGAAGTAGTCATCCAAATTATCCAGACCACATATACTTAGTTAATTATGGATATGTTCCAAATACAATTAGTGGAGATGGCGAAGAATTAGACTGTTATATATTGGGAGAATATAAACCATTAAATGAATTTAAAGGAAAATGCATTGCAATAATACATAGACTAAATGATGACGATGATAAATTAATTATAGCTCCAGAAAATAAAACTTTTACAAATAGCGAAATAAGATTACTAACGGATTTTCAAGAAAAATTTTATGAAAGTGAAATAATTAGATGTCCAAATTACTTAGAATTTAATAAAAACATCCCTGAGCTGTCTGTTACTAATTTAGAAAATAGTTTAATATTTTATAAAACTGCGGGATTTAAACTTGAATATGATAGACCTGAAAATAAATTTGCATTTATAAGTCTAGGAGAAATACAATTCATGCTACAAGAAATAGTAGAGAACGATAAGTGGAATATTTCCCCTCTTTCCTATCCTTTTGGTAATGGCATAAATTTTCAATTAGAAGTTGATAACTTAAATGAAATATATAATAATTTTAAAAATTCAAACTATAAAATAGCATTTGATATTGAAGAAAACTGGTATAGACAAGATGATAAACTGCTAGGAAATAAAGAATTTTTAATACAAGATCCTGATGGATATTTGTTAAGATTTTCACAAGATCTAGGAGAAAAGGAAATAATAGATTAATATCGAAACCAACGTAATAATTGAATATTCACGAAATAATTAATATAATAGAAAATAATAATAGGTTTATTTTATAGAAAGCGAATAAATGAATATATGAAGATCAATCCTAATATTAGAACATATTTATGAAAAAAACACTATATCTAATTAAACAAGGAGGCATTTTATGAGAGGTAATCCAGTTAATTATGATAAAAAACAATTCCCAATTTACCCATCAAACTTGGATTGGGATTTAAAAAGATATTTAGATTTAATCCCCGGAAAAGAAGTCTTAGATTTAGGAATAGGCCATGGAAAAAATTCAATTCCACTAGTAAAATTAGGCTATAATGTTACTGGAGTTGATTACTCCGCAAAATGCATAGAAATATGTAAAAACGCTTGTCCTGAATTAAATTTAATACAAAGTGATATAAGAACTTTCTTAATTAAAAAAAATAAATACGATCTAATTTCATCAAGATGTGTATTACATTTCTTCCATAAAGATGATTCTTATGAAATAATCAATAACATTAAGAACTGCTTAAAATCAAATGGCTTAGTATATATTCATGTATTCTCTTCAGATGATCCAAGATTAAAACTCCATGCTAATTCCAAAGATTTCGAAGTTTTAGAAAATAATATCTTACACAATACTGTTAATGATACATATATTAGTTTCTTTACTAAAAATGAAATATTAGATTTATTTAAGAATTTTAAAACAATTTCTATTACAGAAGATTATTCTCTAGATATTGTTGGAGGTTCTCCTCATTACTCTGGAGTTATAAAATATATTGGACAAAAAATATTATATTAAAAGGAGACCAACTATGAATACTATTGTAGAAAAAAGAGATTTATATGATATTAATAGAAAATTAACTGGAGAAACTATTTATAAAGGAGAACTTATTCCTCCCAACAATTATATAATTGTAGTTTTATCATTTATACAAAATTCAAAAGGAGAATTTCTAATTCAAAAAAGAAGTTTACAAAAAGACGGTAAATACGCTTTAACTGGTGGGCATCCAAAATCTGGTGAAACCAGTATTCAAGGAATATGTACAGAAATAAAAGAAGAAATTGGTTTAATGGTTGATAAAAATGAACTAGAATTAATTTATTCTGGCAGAGAAGATACTGAACAAGTATTTTTTGATATTTATTATCTAAAAAAAGATTTTAATATCAATGACTTAACTCTACAAAAAGAAGAGGTAGATTTTGTCGAATGGGATTCTATTAATAGAATTAAACAATTAATTAATGATGGATTATTTTTAGAAAATCATTCTGAAGAGGTTTATAGAATGATAAATATTTTTAAAGAAAAAGGTGTTTATCTTGAATAACAATATATCATTTTTAAACATACCGTAAAAAATACTATTACCAAAATATGATTCACTAAAAAGTTATGCGAAAAAACAAACTTTAAGGTACAACATTGCCCTTAAAGTTTGTTTTTTTCCTATGCTCTAGGATGTGTTTTATCATATATTTTCTTTATTCCCTCATCTTGAAATTGCATATATACTTGTGTTGAAGAAATATCTGAATGTCCTAACATTGATTGTATAGATTTTATATCTGCTCCATTTTGAATTAGATGTGTTGCAAAAGAATGTCTTAAAACATGTGGTGTTATATCTGTTTTTATATTAGCTTGTTCTTTGTAGTATTTTACTATTTTCCAAAAACCTTGTCTTGTTAATCTTGTTCCATTAATGTTTACAAATAATGCTTTTACATCATCATCTTTTATCATTATATCTCTTGCATTATCTACATAATCTTTAAGTGCATTTAAAGATATTGTTCCAAGAGGTATTGTTCTTTCTTTTTTCCCTGTTCTGCAAGTTACATATCCTTCATCAAAATTAACATCATCTATATCTAATGAAATAATTTCAGTAACTCTCATTCCTGTTGCATAAGCAAATTCTAACATTGCCTTATCTCTTGTTCCTTTTAAATCTATATTTTTTGGTTGTTCTAATAATAATTCAACTTCTGTTGCTGTTAAAACACATGGTACTTTCTTCTCTACTTTTGGTGCTTGCACTTCTTCTGTAGGATCTTTTTTTACTTTTTTATTTCTTACTAAGTATTGGTAAAATGATCTTATAGATGCTAAACTTCTTGAAATTGTTGAAGGTTTTTTTCCAACCTCTTCTAAGTGTTTCATATATTGTTCTATATCTTTTTTATTTATTTTTATGTAGTTTAATTTTTTTTCACTTACATATGTTTCAAATTGCTCTATATCTCTTCTATATGATTGAATTGTATTGTTTGATGATTTTTTATCGTTTTTTAGAAATTCTAAAAATAAATTTACTTGTTTTTCCATTTTTCGTTCCCCCATATTAAATAGTTTTTATATAAGTTGAATATAAATTCATAATTTATTTACATAAGCTATATATGTTATATCAAATTACATTTTAATTGTAAATACATTTTTTTAAATTTTCTATTATTTTAACCTGGTATTTTTTTCAAGTTCAAATAACGGCCCTATTTATCCGGCTTATACTTATATATCCACTTAATAAATTAAATGAAATAAATACCTTTATAAATGAGCTTAAACTTAATATTAAAAATATTATTGTAGTTATAATTGCATGTTTTAGTAGCTCTTGTTTTATATTGTTTCTTTGTTTATCTTTTATTACTTTTCTATATACATGTATTGAATTTATAGATAATATTAAAATACATGGTATGATAATTATATTATGTAATAACATCGCACAGATTGAAAATATGCTTCCTTTTATAGTTCCAAATGTACCTATTGTGGCTGCTATTGTATAGCCTATGCACAATCCTCTATAAATCATATTTATATATATTATTGGGATTCCAATTACTATAGTTGCACAAATCCAAAGGATTACACACATTATTAAATTATTTTTACAATCAATTAATAACATATTGATATAATTAATATTATTATTTATTTGACTACTATACTGTGTTATATATTGTGATATACTTTGTTTTTGAGTATTATCCATATTATTAATAATAATTACTCCTATAAGACATCCTATAAAAAATAGCCCTATCATAATAATATATTCATTAACATTCTTCCTAATATGCTCAATTATATATGATGTTATATTAATTCTTCTTTTGCTTTTTCTCATTTCAATCCTCCTTATTCTTGTTCATACATAATGTGTATTCCATCCTTTTATTTTTAGAACAACTAATGTCCATCACTAAAGAACAAAAGCGGACATTAATGACTTTATTGCTATTCATAACATTGTAAAGTCCGCATCTTTGTTCGTCCGCGAAAAATTGCACAGCAATTTTTCTGTGGAATATGTATTTTATCTACTAGGAAAGTTCTCCAAACTTTCCTAGTAGATAAAAAGAAGAGTCCCTTCAAAAAACAGGAACCCTCCTTTATATATTTATTTTTATTTTTTTAATGTTTTTTCTATCTCTGTAGAGCTACTCATCTTTAGTATCTCATTTGCTAGTATTTCACAATCTTTTTTGTTCATATTTGTTATAATTTTTTTAGCACGTAATACACTAGATGCATTCATGGAAAATTCGTCCAATCCTAATCCCAATAATAATGGAATATAATGTGCATCCCCTGCTGCCTCTCCACACATACCACATTTAATACCTGCTTGATGTGCACCATCAATCGCCATTTTTATAAGTCTTATTACACCCGGATTATATTTATTATATATATTTGCAACCTTTTCATTTCCTCTTTCTGCTGCTACTGTATATTGTATTAAATCATTTGTACCTATACTAAAGAAATCACATTCTCTAGCAAGTTCATTGGCAGTCAATGCTGCAGATGGTATCTCTATCATTATACCCACTTTTATATTTTCATTAAAATCAATATTTTCACTTCTCAATTCTTTTTTACAATCTTCTAAAATATCCTTAGCCTCTCTCAATTCTTCAATTGTTGCAATCATAGGAAACATTATGGATAGATTTCCGAAAACACTTGCCCTTAATAAAGCCCTTAATTGTGCTTTAAATACAGTTATTCTATCTAAACATATTCTTATTGCTCTATATCCTAAAAATGGATTCGTCTCTTTTGGTAGATCAAAAGACTTTAATTCTTTATCTCCACCTATATCAAGAGTTCTTACTATTACTTCTTTTTCTCCCATTTGCATAACGACACTCTTGTATTGTTTAAACTGTTCTTCTTCAGTAGGTATTGTTGGTGAATCCATATAAATAAATTCACTTCTAAGAAGACCTATTCCTTCTGCATTTGTAGTTTTTATTAAATCTATATCATCTGGTACCCCTGCATTTGCCATAACTTCTGCTCTATAACCATCAGCAGTAATTGGATCTATATCTCTGTATTTTTCTAATTCAACTTTTTCAGTATCAAAAGTTTCTTTTTTCTTTAATAACATTTGATACTCATCCTCTGATGGATTTACAAATACTTCACCTGTTTGTCCGTCCAATCCTATAAAATCACCATCTCTTAGTATCTTTGTTATATCACTTATCCTAGCTACAGCTGGTATAGCATGATTTCTTGCCATTATTGAAACATGTGAATTACTTCCTCCTATTTCTGTTATTATTCCAGATACATTAGAATAATTTAATTTTGCTGTATCAGATGTTTTTAGCTCTTTTGCAACAATTATTGTATTTTTCTCTAGTTTTCCTAGATTAATAGTTTTGCGATTAAGTAAGCGATTTAAAACTCTATTTTTTTTTTTTTTAATATCAAATGATCTTTCGGACATATATGTATCGTCCATATTTTTGAATAAGTCTATTATACTATTAAATCCCTCTTCTGTTGCATATATCACATTATATTGTTCATTTTGTATTAAATTTATAGTTTGATTAGTTAAAGTCGGATCTTGCATCATAATCAAGTATGCTTGCATAATTTCAAGTTCTGTTCCTGATAAATCTTTTATCATTTCCTCTGTTTCTCTTAATACATCATTATAACATTTATTGAAATATTCCAACTCATGTTCTACATCTTTTACTTTATTCTTTGTTATTTTGATTTCTTCATCCCTTAAAATAACTACATTTCCAAACCCAATTCCTACAGATACACCTCTACCTTTTAGCATAAATTTCTCCTTTTATTTATTATTTATCTTCACCAAATTTATTTTTAAATCCTTCTTCTATTGCTATTAATGCTTCATCCTCATCTTGTCCATCACAAATTATTTCTATTTGTGTACTTTCTTTTATTCCAGCTGCCATTATAGCTATAACTGATTTTGCATTAATCTTTTTTTCATTAACTACTAATTCTATATTACAAGCATATTTTGCGGCTAACTTAGCTAGTTCTGCCGCAGGTCTTGCATGTAATCCACTTTCATTCTCTAATATTATTTTTTTACTTTTCATATTCTATCTCCTCTATTCTTGTAGGTAGTGTAAACTAAATTTATATTTAAATTAGTTACACTCCTGTATTTTCAAGGTTTATATCATTTTTTTGTAATAAAAAATGATACCCCCTCTTTTTATGGTATAATTGTTACACTGAATAACCCAATATTACCATAAAGGAGTGGTGTATCATGTATACAATTATACCTCTATTACTAGCTCATATTCAAGAGCTTAATAAACAAATTTTATTTTTATTCAAATTTATTGTTAAAAATATACCTTTAAACTTTAAAAAATCTAAAGATGATTCTTTATTTTCTCCTAAATACAATAAATTAAAAGTTGATAAGTTGCCTTTAATTAAAGTTCCTGAAAAGAAAGATTTCAAACAACTCTTAGAGCAATATCTTAAAGAACATGATAAACCTTTAAAACCTATTAAATCTCGTGGTAAAAATCCTGTTCCTAATGATCTTCATTGCCCTTGTTGTAATGCTCCTAATTCTTATATCTACGACAATACTGGTGGTCGTGGTCAGTTTTGGTGCAAAGTTTGTGATACTCATTTTAACCGTCAAAACTTTTTTGATAAACATCTTAGACTTTCTTGTCCTCATTGTGGTAAAGCTCTTGAAATTAAAAAGAAACGTAAACTTTTTAACGTTCATAAATGTACTAACACTAATTGCTCTTATTATAAAAACTCTTTGAAAGCTCTATCTAAAGATGATTTGGCAGAATATAAAATTAATCCTGAAAAATTTAAACTTCACTACATCTATCGTGAATTTAAAATTGATTTCTTTAAGGTTGATTTATATTCTTTACCTAAATATGCCTCTAGCCTTCAATTTCGTAAGTTCTCTCCTCATGTTATGGGCTTATGCCTTACTTACCTTGTTAATTGTGGTCTTTCCACTCGCAAAACTAGAGATGTTATGCGTGAAGTTCATGGCATTAAAATTTCTCATGCTCAAATTGCTAACTATGCTACTACTGCTGCTTTTTGTGTTAAACCTTTTGTTGATTCTTATGATTACAATCCTACCTATTATCTTGCTGCTGATGAAACTTATACTAAGGTTAAAGGCTCTAGACGTTATGTCTGGTTTATTATGGACGCTATCAAAAAATCTATTCTTGGTTACAGAAGTTCAGACTCCCGTGATACTACACCTTGTATTTTAGCTATGCGTATGGCTTTTGATAAATTTAAAAACTTTCCTGGTAAAGCTCTTAAATTTGTTGCTGATGGCTATACTGCTTACAAGTTAGCTCAGCAACAATTCGCTTTACATGATATGCATTTTGATGTTACTCAAGTTATTGGTTTAACTAATGAAGATGAGGTTTCTACTGAGTATCGCTGGCTTAAACAAATTATCGAAAGACTTAATCGTACTTTTAAATTTTCTTACAAAGTTACAAATCGGTTATGGCTCTGATGATGGTGCTAATACTCATT
>CALXJL010000057.1 GCA_944388615.1 uncultured Clostridia bacterium | reverse complement strand
ATTTATATTATTAACTCAAAAAAATATGGGACATTTTTACTAAAAAATCAAAACTAAAAACGGGACATTTTTACTAAGAATTCACAACTTTTTTTCATTTTTTTAAATTTTTATTTTCGATTAAAAAAAGAGCATATATTTTTCAATATATACTCCATCTATTTGATCATATAACAAATTTATTTTGCATAATCAATAACTCTAGTTTCCCTTATTACATTAACTTTTATTTGTCCAGGATATTCCATTTCACTTTCAACTTTTTTTGCTACATCTCTTGCCATAATAGTCATTTCAGCATCTGAAATCTTGTCTGGTTTTACCATTATTCTTATTTCTCTACCAGCTTGAATTGCAAATGATTTTTCTACTCCCTCAAATGAATCTGCTATTTCTTCTAAGTTTTGTAATCTCTTTATGTATGCTTCTAAAGTTTCTCTTCTTGCTCCAGGTCTTGAAGCAGATATTGCGTCAGCTGCTTGTACTAATACAGCCTCTAGAGTTTGTGGTTCTACATCACCATGATGTGCTTCAACAGCATTTAAAACTCTTGTATTTTCTTTGTACTTTTTAAGCACATCTACACCAATCTCAATATGTGTTCCTTCCATATCATGGTCTAAGGCTTTTCCTATATCATGTAATAATCCTGCTCTTCTTGCAAGTTTAGAATCTAATCCTAATTCATCTGCCATTATTCTTGCTAAATTTGATACTTCAATTGAATGGTTCAATACATTTTGTCCATAACTTGTTCTATATCTTAACTTTCCAAGTAATTTTATTATATCAGGATGAAGACCTACAACTCCTGTTTCAATTGTTGCTCTTTCCCCTTCTTCTTTTATAACTTGTTCTATCTCTTCCTTAGATTTTTCAACCATTTCTTCTATTTTAGCAGGATGAATTCTTCCATCATCTATTAACTTCTCTAATGTTAATTTAGCAACTTCTCTTCTTAATGGATCAAATCCAGATATTACTACTGCCTCTGGAGTATCATCTATTATTAAATCAACTCCTGTAAGTGTTTCTAATGCTTTTATATTTCTACCTTCTCTACCTATAATTCTACCTTTCATATCATCATTTGGTAATGATACAATAGATACCGTAGTTTCTGAGGTATGGTCTGCTGCACATTTTTGAATAGCATAACTTATAACTTCTTTTGCATTTTTCATTGCATTTTCTTTGTTTTTGTTTTCAACCTCTTTTATTATTGCTGCCTTTTCACTAGTTATTTGTTTTTCAACTTCACTTAGTAATTGTTGTTTTGCTTCCTCTTGTGTTAATGCTGAAATTCTTTGAAGTTCTTCCATCTGCTTATTCAAAATGTTTTCAACCTCTTCTCTCTTTTTGTCGCATTCTACATTTTTTTCTTCTAACTCTTTTTCTTTTTTCTCTACAGAAATGATTCTATTTTCCAGATTTTCCTCTTTTTGTAATAGTCTTCTTTCTTGTAGTTGAACTTCGCCTCTTCTTTCTTTAATCTCTTGATCTAGCTCTTTTCTAGAATTCATTATCTCTTCTTTTGCCTTAAAAACTTCTTCTTTCTTTTTGTTTTCTGCATCTTGTTTTGCATTTTCTAAAATTCTTTTTGCCTCTTGTTCAGCTCCTTGTATCTTAGATTCAGCTATTTTCTTTCTTATTGCCACTCCAACAAAAGTAAAAATTACTGCTGAGATTAAAAAAACGGCGATATTAATTATTATTTGCATAATAATATCCACCTCTTTCTATTTATTTTTCAATGTACTAATATATATAATTACTTTTTTAACAATATATATTTTTCTTCCTTATATATTGTATATGTAATTTTTTAAACTGTCAAGTTGTTTTTTTGTTGTATGTTTATGTAAACTTTTTTGGAGTTGTTTTTGATCTTTATAAGATAAACAAAAATAAGGCATGCAATATTTTTAAAATATTAATCATGCCTCTTTTGTTTTAAACTTAATATTATTTCTATTCTTCTTTTTTCTTTCTTCTGGTAGTTTTTTTAGTTTCTTTCTCTGTTTCACCTTTCTTAGTTTTTGATGTTTTTGTTTTAGTTTCCTTAGTCTCTTTTTTAGTTTTTGTAGTTCTTTTCTTTTTAATTTCTTTTTCTTCTGTCACTTTTTCCTCTTCTACATATCCAGGTTTACCAAGTAATCTAAACATATTCTTTTTATACATTTCCACACCTGGTTGGTTAAACGGATTTACACCTAATAGTTTTCCAGACATTGCACATGCAAGTTCAAAGAAATATATTAAATGACCTAAATTTGTAGGGTTTAATTTATCAATTTTTATTAATATATTTGCAACTCCTCCTGCCACATGAGCATCTATAGTTCCTAACATTGCTTGTTTGTTTACATAGTCTACCTTTTTTCCTACTAAATAATTTAAACCATCTAAATTATCTTCATCAGCATTAATCTTTAAATCATTACCTGTTTGTTCTATACTAATTACTGTCTCAAATAAATTTCTTCTTCCATCTTGTATATACTGTCCCATTGAATGTAAATCTGTAGTAAATTTAGCACCTTCTGGGAATATACCTTTCTTATCTTTTCCTTCACTTTCTCCAAATAATTGCTTCCACCATTCTATCATATAAAATAATTTTGGATCATATGCAACTAATAATTCTATATTTTTATCATTATTATATAATATATTTCTAACAACAGCATATCTATAACTTTCATTATATTTAACATCTGAATCATTATATTTGTCTTGTGCTGCTTTTGCACCCTTCATTAATTCATCTATATTTATTCCTGCAACTGCAATTGGTAATAATCCGACTGGAGTAAGAACTGAATATCTACCTCCAATATTACTTGGAATTACAAAACTCTCATATTTCTCTTTTTTTGCAAGTTCTCTTAAAGCCCCATTTTTCTTATCTGTTGTTACATATATTCTTTTTTTAGCTTCTTTATATCCATATTTTGCTTCTAATAATTCTCTCATAAATCTAAATGCAATTGCTGGCTCAGTCGTTGTTCCTGATTTTGATATAACATTTACAGAAAAATCTTTATCTTGTAAATAATCTATTACATCACTTATATATGTTCCACTTAAATTATTTCCAACAAATAATATTTGAGGATGTTTTCTTTCTTTCTTTGTTAAATATCCTTCAAATGTACTTGTTAAAGCTTCTATTACAGCCCTAGCTCCTAAATATGAGCCACCTATACCAACAACTACAAATACTTCTGAATCTGCTTTAATCTTTTTAGCACATTCTTTTATTCTTTCAAATTCTTTTTTGTCATATTTGGTTGGTAATTCAAGCCATCCTATAGGGTCTTTTGAATCTAAATCATGTAATTGCTTATGTATTTCTTCAACTCTTGATGAATATTCTTCTATCATTTTTTCTGTTATTTTAGTATTCTTTAAATCCAATTTTATATTATCCATTTATTATTTCCTCCTTTGTATTATTATATTGCTTCTCATTGTTTTTGATACCAAAATATTATCATATTTTGTCATATAACGTCAATGGAAATTTTTAAGATAAAGAAATTTCTTATTTTCCCTTTATTTTCCAATTCTTTTGTAGTATAATATCTTTGTTTATTATGCCTAAAAAGGTAACAGAAAGGGGTATTTTTATGTCATACAATTATAAAGAAATAGAAAAAAAATGGCAAGAAAAATGGTATAAAGAAAGAACATTTAATGCCAAAGATGATTATACAATGAAAAAATGGTATGGATTAATAGAATTTCCATATCCATCTGGCCAAGGATTACATGTTGGACATCCTAGAAGCTATACAGCTTTAGATATAATTGCAAGAAAAAGAAGAATGGAAGGATATAATGTCTTATACCCTATTGGTTTTGATGCATTTGGTTTACCTGCAGAAAATTATGCAATAAAAAATCATATTCATCCAAGAATTATAACAGAGCAAAATATAAATCATTTTAGAGAACAACTTAAATCATTAGGTTTTTTTTTTTTTTTTTCTCGTGAAATAAATACTACAGATCCAAATTATTATAAATGGACACAATGGATTTTTATACAATTATATAAAAAAGGACTAGCATATAAAGCAACAATGCCAATAAATTATTGTACAGGTTGTAAAGTTGGGCTTGCAAATGAAGAAGTTGTAAATGGTGTTTGTGAAAGATGTGGCAGCCCAGTTGTTCAAAAAGAAAAAAGTCAATGGATGTTAAAAATTACAGATTATGCTGAACGTTTAATTAATGATTTAGATGATACAGAATTTTTAGAGAAAATAAAAATACAACAAAAAAATTGGATTGGTCGTAGTGAAGGTGCTGAAGTCAAATTTAAAATAGATGGTGAGGACGAAGAACTTTTAATTTATACTACAAGACCAGATACTTTATTTGGTGCTACTTATATGGTTGTTGCACCAGAACACCCTATAATAGACAAACTATCTAGTAAAATTACAAATATGGATGAAATAATTGAATATAAAAATAAATCTAGCTTAAAATCAGATTTCGAAAGATCTGAATTAAATAAAGAAAAAACTGGTGTGGAAATAAAAGGAATTACTGCAATAAATCCTCTTACTGGAAAACAAATTCCAATTTGGGTATCAGATTATGTTTTAATTACTTATGGAACAGGTGCAATTATGGCTGTTCCAGCACATGATAGTCGTGATTTTGAATTTGCTAAAAAATTTGGACTACCTATTATTCAAGTAGTAGATGGAAAAAATGTGGATCTATCTAAAGAAGCATATACAGATGTTGAAACAGGAGTATTAATTAACTCTGGATTTTTAAATGGTATGCAAGTATCTGAGGCAAAGGAAAAAGTTATCAGCTATTTAGAAAAAAATAATATTGGTACAAAAAAAGTAAATTATAAATTACGTGATTGGGTATTTTCTCGTCAACGTTATTGGGGTGAACCAATACCTATGGTTTATTGTGAAGAATGTGGTTGGGTTCCTATACCTGAATCTGAACTTCCTCTTGTTTTACCTGAGGTTGAAAATTTCGAACCTGGAGAAAATGGCGAATCTCCTCTTGCAAAACAAACTGATTGGATCTCTACTACTTGCCCACATTGTGGTAAACCTGCAAAAAGAGAAACAGACACCATGCCTCAATGGGCTGGATCATCTTGGTATTTCCTACGTTACATGGATCCACATAATGATAAAGAACTTGCTTCAAAACAGGCTCTTGAATATTGGTCTCCAGTAGATTGGTATAATGGTGGAATGGAACATACTACCCTTCACCTACTTTATTCAAGATTCTGGCATAAATTTTTATATGATATTGGTGTTGTTCCTACTAAAGAACCTTATTTTAAAAGAACTTCTCATGGTATGATACTTGGCGATAATGGTGAAAAAATGTCTAAATCTAAAGGAAATATTGTAAATCCAGATGACATTGTTCGTGATTTTGGTGCAGATACTTTTAGAGTATATGAAATGTTTATAGGACCATTTGACGGGGCTGCTCCATGGTCTATGGATAGTATACGTGGATGTTCAAAATTCTTAGATAGAGTATGGTCTCTTCAAGATATTTTAGTAGAAGGAGACACATATTCTCCTGAATTTGAAAAAATGATTCATAAGGCTATTAAAAAAGTTTCTGAAGATATTGAGGAAATGAAATTTAATACTTCTGTAGCTACATTTATGACAATGGTTAATGAATTTTACAAATTAAAAAGAATTAATATTGCAGAATTCAAAACATTTTTACAATTGCTAAATCCTTTTGCACCACACATTACAGAAGAATTATATAGTAAGATTTCTAATGTAACTATAGCAGAAACTTCATGGCCTAAATATGATGAATCTAAAACAATAGATGAAAGTATAGAACTTCCAGTTCAAATAAATGGAAAAGTAAAACAAACTATACAGATACCTCTAGATTCTACACAAGAAGATGTTAAAAAGATAATTGAACAAAATGATGTACTTAAATCTTTAATTTCAGGTAAAAACATAATAAAAGAAATCTATGTAAAAAACAAAATTTACAATATTGTAATAAAATAGTTTTCGTAATAATAATGAAATGATAATTTAATATGTTTGTAATATATTTTGTCAGATTATAGTATATAATAGAATTAATTATTATATTAGAACTTAATAAAGAAAGGGATGAAAATACAATGGAATATGAAGCTGATTTAAAAAAAGACAATATTCAAGTAATTGGTACTCTAGATACTCTTAGTGTAAATACCATTTCAAATTTTGTTGCTCGTAAATTGTCTTCTAAATTCACTTACTTAAATTTAAATTATAATGATCTATTCGCAATTATGTCTCATACTCCAATGTATATTGCAAAAATGCCTGACGGAATGTCTGAAGCTAGTTATTTTTATAAAAATTCTTCCCTTTATTTTAAAGAAGGAACTGATTTTAATAAATTACAAGATTTAGCTGTACATGAATTTATTCATCATTTACAAGAAAGAAAAAATAGAAAAAATCAATTAACAAGATTGGGATTAGCATCTTTTACAGATTTTAAAATATATGGAATGGCATTTAATGAGGCTGCTGTACAACTTATGACATCACGTGCTTTAGATGCTAAATTTGACACAGTAAAATATTATGGAATAACATTAAATACTATAAGTCCTAATTACTACCCACTAATATGTAACCTAGTTCATCAGATGGCTTATATTGCTGGTGAAAAGTTATTGTTTAGTAGTACATTAAATTGTACTGATAATTTTAAAAATAAGTTTATAGATTTATGTGGTAAAAGTAATTTTTATAAAATTCAAAAGAATTTAGATTTAATTTCTATAGCTGAAGAAAAATTAATAAACTTGAACAACAAATTAGAAAGTAAAGATATGAGTATTAATGCATCACAAATAATAGGTAAACTTATCTCTCATAATAAAGATAGAATAACATCATTATTTATATCAACACAAAACTTAATTATATCATCTTATTTTAATAGACAATATAAAGTTCTAAAATCAACTGCCGAAGTTGAGTATTTTAGAAAGAAACTATATAATTATAAAGGTTTACTTGGAACTGTTGAAGGATACAATTTCTATAATAACTTCTATATAGATATGATGGCTAAATTAGATGGTAAATTTGAAGATATATCTAATGTTGTAGAAAGTCTATTCCTTGTTCCAGTAAAAGAAAGTAAATTAGTAAGAGCAATGAATAAAATTAAAATTCTTTCAAATAATACAAAAGATCGTATTATTGATATAATTAAAGGTAGAAACTAAAAAAGTTTCTATCTTTTTTTAGTTTTTAGTAATATATTTTTTTTCCATTAATATATATTAATAAAAGTATTGTACAAACATTTAAGGAGGTTATATTTTAATGGAAGAAAATTTGAGATTATACCAAGATATATCCGAACGTACAGATGGAGATATCTATGTAGGGGTTGTTGGCCCTGTAAGAACTGGGAAATCAACTTTTATAAAACGTTTTATGGACTTATTGGTTATTCCTAATATAGATAACGAATATAAAAAGGAACGTGCTAGAGATGAACTCCCACAAAGTGCTGGTGGTAGAACTATAATGACTACTGAGCCAAAATTTATACCTAATGAAGCTGTTGAAATTACAATTGGTGAAAACATAAAACTAAAAACTAGATTAGTAGATTGTGTAGGTTATTTAGTTGATAATGCAATTGGATATTTGGAAGATGATATGCCTAGAATGGTAAAAACCCCTTGGTCAGATGATGAAATTCCTTTTGAAGTTGCTGCTGAAATTGGAACAAAAAAGGTTATTGAAGAACATTCAACTATTGGTATTTTAGTTACCACAGATGGTTCTATAACAGATATTCCAAGGCAAGATTATATTGAAGCTGAAGAAAGAGTTGTATCTGAATTAAAGGCTCTTAATAAACCTTTTGTAATTTTGCTTAATTCCAATGATGCTTATTCAGATTATACAAAAACACTTGCACAAAAATTAGAAGAAAAATATGAAGCACCTGTAATTCCTACAGATTGTGCTAATATGGACTTAAATAATATAAATGATATTTTTTCAAGAATTCTTTATGAATTCCCTATTGAAAGAGTTAATATTAATTTTCCAAAATGGGTTGATGGATTATCTTATGATCATTGGTTGAAAAAAGAATTATATACTGAAATTAAAGATGCTTTTAATAATGTAAAATATTTAAGACAAATTTCTATAGGTATGGAAAAAATTCAGAAAACGCAGATTATAAGTAAAAGTTTTGTTAATGAAGTTCAACTTGGTAGTGGCTGTGTAAATGTTGAGATTGATCTTTTAGATGACTTATTCTATAAGGTACTAAGTGAAATCTCTGGAATATCTATTACTAATGAAGGAGACTTATTTTCTATTATAACAGATTTAGCTAATTCTAAAAAAGAATATGATAAAATATCATATGCCCTAGAAGAAGTAAAAGCCAAAGGATATGGTATTGTCACTCCTTCTATGGAAGAACTTATATTAGATGAACCAGAAATGGTAAAACAAGGTTCAAGATTTGGAGTAAAACTAAAAGCTAAAGCTCCTTCAATACATATGATAAGAGCTGATATCGAAACAGAAGTCTCTCCTATTGTTGGAAGTGAAAAACAATCTGAAGAGCTTGTAAAATATCTTCTTTCAGAATTTGAATCAGATCCTAAAAAAATATGGGAATCAAATATATTTGGAAAAAGCTTGCACGAACTTGTTAACGAGGGATTGCAAAATAAACTAAGTCACATGCCTGAGGATGCTCAAAGTAAACTGCAAGATACACTAGAACGCATAATAAATGAAGGTAGTGGCGGATTAATTTGTATAATACTATAAAAGAAAATGAACTTTGAGGACATTACTACTCAAAGTGATAGTGTAAAATAAAGTGTGTAAGTTAAAGGTACCAAAACTTATGCACTTTATTTTACACTATCGAATAACGCTTAAAATTGAATATTAATAAATTTGATGCAACACATCAATATTATGTGAAGTTAATATAAATATATTA
>CALXJL010000056.1 GCA_944388615.1 uncultured Clostridia bacterium | reverse complement strand
TATTAGAAAAAAATGATATAAACCTTGAAAATACAGTAGTGTAACTAAATAAAATATAAATTTAGTTGACACTACCAAAAAGAAAGGGAGAGATAAAAGATGAAAAAAGATTTAAAACCATCAACAGCTTTAGCGCCTGTACCATCTGTAATGGTGAGTTGTGGAACAATGGAGAATAGTAATATAACAACAATAGCATGGACGGGAGTGATAAATTCAGATCCACCTCTTGTATATGTATCTTTTAGACCTACAAGATATTCTTATGATATTATAAAAAATAATAAAGAATTTGTAATAAATATACCAAATGGAGATTTAGTATGGCAAACTGATTTTTGTGGTACAAAATCTGGTAAAAATGTAGATAAATTTAAAGAGTGTAAATTAACTAAGGAAAAAGGTGAAATGGTTAGTGCACCTATTATAAAGGAATGTCCAATTAATATAGAATGCAAATTAAAAGAGATAAAACATTTAGGGTCTCATGATATGTTTATAGGTGAAGTTGTTAATGTTAAGGCAGATGAAGAATATATTGATGAAAAGGGAAATATAAAATATGGTGATGCTAGTTTGTTAACTTATATGGGAAGTGAATATTTTGTGGCTGATAAGAAGGTGGCTGATAGAGGAATTTGTTTGAAGTAAGAAATAATGAAATATTTTATAGATTTGCAAATGTTAAAAAAATTAATGAGTTGGTATTTTTACAATGAACCAACTCATTAATTTTATGGATAACCTCTTAACAAATTTGTTTACAAGTTACTCCATACCAATTTCCTATTCTCCATGATTCCAAATCTTCAAAGAAATAATATAGATAGGTTTTCCGTGATGGTTTAAATGATGTGTATGTCCCTTTCTGCATAATGTCATTTTCCCATTAGGAAAAATATACCATTCTGTAATTTTCCTAATTTGTTGTCCATTATGAACTAATTCTTCATGTCCATGTTCACCTATAATGATACCATCTCTGGGAAGTACATATAGATACTCATACTTGTGTACAGTATTTTTATAGCGATAATAGCCAATAAGTTGAGTCCAAACTTCACCTAAAACGATATTATTATTCTCCATACGTTCCCATGCAGTGTTAGGATTATAATCTGCTCTTGTGATAATATCTTCTAATTCATCAAAGAAAAGCCGATTATTTCCACCACAGTACATATTACTTCTCAATTTTCGAAGTGTTTGCAATTGTGTAATGTCAAATGATTTTAAATCTGTCCGTTGTTCTCTCATAGTAAGAGCCTCCTTTACAATAGTTATTGTTAAAAGCTATATTCAAAACTTGCCTATTTGCAAGATAATTGAATTATGTGAATATTTTACCATGAAATCTTGAAATTTTCATTTTGGTACGGATGAAGTAGTTATCTACAACTTTTTTGGCTCTCTTAACGACTGATATAAAAATCAGTTGGATATCCTTTTAGAAATACCCAACCGCCTCTTTTTTTATCTGTAGTTTTCCCAGCTAATGATAGTGGATACATCAGGTAAGAGTTTTGGATTCATAAATTTAGGAAGAGGTTCATAAATCTTGTATCCCTTTTCTTCGAGAATGTAGGCAACTTTCCAACTAAGGAAATTAACAGAGACCTCAGCTAAAGTCTGTTTAGCATAACGCTTAATTTTCCAATTAACATATGCAAGTTGTATCTTGTTAAAGAGATTAAGCCTTACCTTGCTATCTTCAGCTAATTTCCGTGTTTCATCAACATTAAGCATTTTTTTCCTCCTTACAATTGTAACATGAGAATTTACAACCTGCTATTTTTATTTACTTCGCATAGCTACGAATATTTTTCTTTAATATAATATCATATTTTACATAAAAGTTCAACTCATATTCGAATATTACTATACTTTATGATTTATACTATTAAATAAATACAAAGCAACCTTATTTCTTTGAGACTGTTCCATTTCCATAGAAAACTCACATATAAATTTTAGTCTTTGCTTTAGATATTCCTCAAATTTTAGTTGTTGCTTAATTATCTTCATTTTCTTACACTATCTTTTCGTTTGGATGATTTAATTTTGTTTTTAGGCAACAAAAAATCAACCAGATTTTATTTTCTGATTGATTTTGTATCAATTCTGTTCTATTAGTTCGAACAGATACGTCATTGGTGCGGATGAAGGGACTTGAACCCCCACGTCGTTGACACTGGTTCCTAAGACCAGCGCGTCTGCCAATTCCGCCACATCCGCAAATAATATTAACAACAATTATAATAACATTTATTAGTTTCATTGTCAATACATTATCAACAAATTTTGTATTTTATTATTCTATACACAAGTTTACAAATAAATTATTGAAAATATATTATCAAAAAAATATTATATATAATATACTAGAATCTTATTAGATAATGTTTTAATTTGTAAAAAAATGGGGGTGAATTATTTGGAGAATAAGCAAATAGCAACAGTCAGAACAATAACTGGAGAATTAATAGGTGGTTTTTTTCTTTTTGGAATAGTATTTACCATAATATATAGTTTATTATATTCGGTAATATCAAATAGTATTTCAGAGGAGTCGTTAATATTAACGGCTATAATTGCAATTATACTTCAAGGGATAGCAGTATTTTGTGTATGGAGATGTAGTATTACTATAACTTTTAAAAAAAGATTAATAGAAACCAATAATGTAAAGATAGTTATGAGAAATCTTTTGATTTTCACAGCTATAATTTGTTTAATATCTTTAATAACAAATTTTTCTAAAGTTAATGAGACAATAAATGAAACCATAAACTCAAATCATAGTCTAGCGATATCAGAGAATTATATGAAGTATTTGTATGATGATGAAGAAATTGCTCAATATGAAGCGGAAAAAGAAAGAGTAATCAATGAAGCAAAAACAAGACTATATATTTATTTAACTGTTTTAGAGATTGGTTTAATAGTTGTTTATTTTGGTGCAGTACTATTACAAAAAAAGGCGATCTTAAAATATGCGGTGTAGTATGAAAGGAGAAATAAGAAAAATGTCAACGATAGTATCATTTATAATATTAATAGGAATGGGAATAATTTGTGCAGTTATACATAAAAATAAAGGATATTCTCCAGTAGCTGGATTTTGTTGGGGGTTCTTCTTTTCTATAATAGGCTTAATCATAGTATTATTAGAGAGAAATAAAGAAGAACAAATGGCTGCTGATAAAGGTGGCTTGTCTATGGCCCAATGGTTATTAATATTTTTAGGAGTAGGAATTATATTAATAGTAATATTTTTTATAGTAATGAGTTTGATGTGATTAATTAAAAAAATGTATATAATATAAGATCAACTTGCAAGCTGTGAAAGTTTGTAGGTTGATTTTATTTCATATAAAAATATTTATTATTTAATCTATTAATAAATAAAAAATCAGTTTACAAAATATAACATAAATGATATAAGAAAAATAGATAATAAAAATTCATAATATAGGAGGATAATGATGAGAGATAATGAAATTATATTTCCAAATTACAAACATTCAATTTTAAATTTAACAAATTCTATTTTAAAATACTATGGAGTAGAAACTAAATATAGTGGATTACCTAAATTAGATGAAAAATTACAAGAAGAATATAAAAACATAGTGTTAATTATACTAGATGGAATGGGAGAACATATATTAAATAATGCATTACCAAATGGATTTTTTTATAATAACAAAATAGATACAATAACATCTGTAACGCCATCAACAACAACAGCTGCAATGACAACTTATTTTTCAGGAAAGCCACCAATAGAAACAGGATGGGTCGCTATGTCGCAATATTTTAAGGAATATGGTAGAACAATTGAAATGCTTAAACATATTGATTCATATACTGGAGAAAAAATAAGTAATACTAGAATGGATGTATATGATCTAGTAAAATATACTCCAATATATGAGCAGATAGAAAAAGCAAGTCCAGATGTAAAGGCATATGAAATAAATCCAACATATTGTGATGCAAGAAGTAAAAGAAATATTAATGCAGATAATATAGAGCTTGCATGTGACGCGGTAAAATCTATCTGTGAAAATAAAGACAGAAATTTTATATTAGTTTATGATGATAATCCAGATGGATTATTGCATAACTATGGTTGTAAATCAGGTGAAGTATGTGAATTCTTATATAGAGCAGAAAATGCTATAAAAAATATGTGTGAAGAATTAAAAGATACTAATACATTGGTAATTGTTTCAGCAGACCATGGTCATAAAGATATAGAAAATGATTACAATATTTTAGACATGAAAGAAATTCAAGACTGTTTAATAATGCCTGCAAGTTTAGAATCAAGATGTATATCATTTTGTGTAAAAGAAGAGAAAAAACAAGAATTTCAAAATTATTTTAGAACAAAACTACAAAACGAATTCATACTATATACTAAAGAAGAATTTATAGAAAATAATCTATTGGGAAATGGTCAAAAACATCCAAAAATTGATGACTTTTTAGGTGACTATATTGCAATAGCCATAGGAAGTTCAAGAATAAGACTAGGAACATACTTAGGAAAAGAGAAAAAAGAGAAAAAAGCAACACACTGTGGACTAACTTCAAATGAAATGGAAGTACCATTAATTGTAATATAATATTCAGACTTGTGTAAAAAAGAGAGCCAGACATTGTTAAAATGTTTAACAATATCTGGCTCTTTAAGCAAACCCAATTGGGAAACTTAATAATGGAATAATATTTTTACCGGATGCTCTGTTGAGGATAAATCAATTTCTATTTTTATCCTTTTAGCTTCAAGTTTACCTGAATCTAGACTTTTACTAAATCTTCATACTTAAATTTGGTGAATACATTATAACATAATTTTACATAAGAGTATAAATTTGTAATAAATAGTAGTAATTTTATATGTATATATGGTAATATATAGTAAATTGCTAAAGATATTAGAAAAGGGGCTATATATGAAAGAGTATTATGTGATAATAGAAGAATATCTAAAAAGAAAAGTTGAGATAAAAGCAAATAGTAAAGAAGAGGCAGAAGAGATTATAAAAAAACAATATTATAAAGATGAAATCTGTTTAAATTATACAGATTGGAAGGATACAAAATTTAATGTAATAGAAAAGGAGGTCTGAATAAATGTTTTTTTTCTTTTTTGAAAAGGATAAAATTATTAGTTTTGCCGAAAAGGTATTTCGATATTCTTCATATGATGTTATAGATGAACAAAGTGAGGATTATGATTTTTTAGTGAAAAAACAAGATATTACTTATGGAGTAATGGTAAAAAATAAAATAACCAATAATCAAATAAGTAAATTGGATAAATTGAAAGATGAAGAAAAACAATTTATACCACTAATGTTCGTTTTAGATGATATTGAAAAAGAAAGTAAGGAATTATTAACTCAAAAATACAATGTAGAAATTATTGATATATCAAATATAATTTATATAATCCAGGGAAATAGTGAACTAATGAATGAATTAAAGGAAATTCTAGATTATTCACTAAACGGTATAGAAAAAAATGAACCCAATATAAGAATCGAGATTGAAAATGAAGAAATACACACTAAAGGTTTAATGGATTATGTGAAAGAATTACAGGGTATAAAACCAGGAAAAAAAGATTGGTATAAATATCAAAAATTTTGTGTAAATTTGATAAAAGAAATGTTTAATGATGATTTAGATTCATGGGGAGAACAAGAAAAAACTCAGGAAGGTAGTTTTATATTTGATTTAATAGCACGTGTAAAATATAGAAAAAAAGAAGAATATGATGATTTTTTCAATATGGTGGAAAATTCTTTGCAATCAAAATATATCGTATTTGAATTTAAAAATTATGTAGAAAAAATAGGAAAGGAAGAAATTATCTCTACAGAATCATATTTATATGAAAAAGCATTAAGAAAAATGGCAATTATTATAACAAGAAAAGGAGCAAATGAAAGTGCAAAAAAAGAAATACGTAGATGTGTTAGAAGTTATGGAAAAACAATAATTGTAATAGACGAAATGGATTTAATAAATATGATTACTTTGTGGAAAGAAGATGATGATATTAATCCATCTATAATTTTACAAGAAAAATTAAATAATTTATATATACATTTAGAACAATAGAGAGGGAGAAAAATGAAAAAAGATTTTGAAAATTGGATAAATAATTTTACAAAAACTATTGCTACATATACTTATTATACAGATTTTGCGTCAGTATATGACAAAATAGAAAAAAATAAAAAGGAATTAAATATATTAAATGATTTAATTGGATCAATGAATATTAAAGAAGATTTTAAGAACATGCTTGTAGAAAATCCTAGTATAATAAAATGTATACCATTATTATTAGCAACCAGAAATAAGAATTTATATATAGAAGATATAGGAAATGAAATAGATTTTGATAATGTTGATAAAACATATTTAACAAATGAAGAAATAGAAAACTATATAAAATTCATGGAAAACACAGGTTTATTTGAATTAATGCAAAAACATCTTATAAATAACATAATAGATTATGCAATAGGAATTGAAGTTGGACTAGATTCTTATGCAAGAAAAAATAGATCTGGCAGAATATTTGAAGAATATGTAGAGGATTATTTAAAACAGAATAATTATAATTACCAAAAAAATACAACTATACCATCAATATCTTCAACAATAAGATTTGATTACATTATAAATATAGGAGAAAAAATATATGGTATAGAAACTTGTTATATTTCATCAGCAGGCTTTAAGGTGAAAGAAGTAATAAAAAGATTTAAAATGCTAAAGCAATCAATAATGGAAGATAATAATATTGATATAATATTTATAATTGATGGACAAGGATGGATGTGTTACAAACAAGATTTAAAAGAATTATATGAATTAACACATCACATATATAATCTACATGATTTAAAAAATGGAAAATTAAAATTATAAAGGCGTCCAATTTGGAGGTCTGTCCCCAAGTGTATAAAATGTCTAATTGGGGACAGACCTTTTATGTAAGATTGTGAAAGTTTTGTGAATTTTAGCAGTCTACTATTGATTTTGCTAAAAAATGGATATAGAATATTAACGATTATAAAAATAAGAGACTATAAAAATGAAAGAAGGAATTAAAATGGGGAACAAACAATTTAAAGCAGAATCAAAAAGATTATTGGACTTAATGATAAATTCAATTTATACAAATAAGGAGATTTTTTTAAGAGAGTTGATTTCTAATGCAAGTGATGCTATAGACAAATTATATTATCGTTCATTAACAGATAAAGATTTAAAAGTTAATAAAAAGGATTTAAAAATTAGAATTGATTTAGATAAGGAAAATAGAACATTAACAATAACTGATAATGGATGTGGAATGACAGAAGAGGAACTAGATAAAAATCTGGGAACAATTGCTAAAAGTGGATCACTTAGTTTTAAAGAAGAAAATGAAAAGAAAAAAGATATTGATATAATAGGTCAATTTGGAGTAGGTTTTTATTCAGCATTTATGGTTAGTGATTTAGTAAAAGTAGAAAGTAGAACACCGGACTCAGATAAAGCATATTGTTGGAGTTCAAGAGGAGTAGATGGATATAAAATAGAAGAGTGTGAAAAAGAAGAAGTAGGAACAAAAATAACTCTTCATATAAAAGAAGATTCAGAAGAAGAAAATTATAGTAAATTCTTAGACAATTATACAGTACAAGAAATAGTAAAAAGATATTCAGATTATATCCATTATCCAATACAGATGGAGGTAGAACACAGTCATAAAAAAGAAGGAACAGAAAATGAATTTGAAAAAGTAAAAGAGATAGAAACAATTAATTCAATGATACCTATTTGGAAAAAAGATAAGAAGAAAATAAAAGATGAAGAATATGAAAGCTTTTATATAGAAAAATTTCATGACTATGAGAAACCTATAAAAGTAATTCATACAGCAGTAGAGGGGCAATACAAGTATAATAGTTTATTATATATACCATCTCATTTACCATATGATTATTATACAAAAGATTATGAAAAGGGATTACAATTATACGCAAATGGTGTATTAATAATGGAAAAATGCAAAGATCTATTACCAGATTACTTTGGATTTGTCAAAGGATTAGTAGATAGTGAAGATTTGTCATTAAATATATCAAGAGAAATGTTACAACATGACAGACAATTAAAAGTAATAGCAAGAAACATAGAAAATAAGATAAAAACAGAATTGGAAAACTTGTTAAAAAACGATAGAGATAAGTATGAACAATTTTTTATGAATTTTGGATTACAATTAAAATATGGAACTTATAATGATTATGGAATGAACAAAGACAAGTTAAAAGATTTGTTATTATTTTATTCATCTACAGAAAAGAAATTAGTTACACTAAAAGAATATGTAGAAAGAATGAAGGAAGATCAAAAAGTAATCTACTATGCTAGTGGTGAAACAGTCGATAAAATAGATTTATTACCACAAGTAGAACTATTAAAGGATAAAGGATATGAAATATTATATTTAACAGATGACGTTGATGAATTTGTATTCCAAGTATTAATGAATTATGAAGGAAAAGCTTTTCAAAATGCTTGTAGTGACAATTTAGATCTAGATAGTGAAGAAGAAAAAGAAGAATTAAAAAAGGCAAATGAAGAAAATAAAGAGATGTTTGAAGCTATGAAAAAAGCAATAAAAGACGAAGTACAAAATATCAGATTTACACATAGACTAAAAAATCATCCAGTTTGTTTGACATCTGAAGGAGCAATCTCTGTAGAAATGGAAAAAACACTAAATTCATTACCAAATAGTCAAGGAGTTAAGGCACAAACAGTATTAGAAATAAATGAAAATCATGAAATAGCAAATAAATTAAAACAACTTTATAAAGAAGATAAAGAAAAGTTGGAAAAATATACAAAAATTTTATATGCACAAGCAAGATTAATTGAGGGATTAAATATTGAAAATCCTACAGAAATTAGTAATTTAGTTTGCGAAATAATGGCAAAATAGTGATTTTAAAGAAATGTGAAAGTTTTGTGAATTTTAGCACTCGTGACTTGACATTGCTAAAAAATGTGATATACTTACAGAAGATGAAAAAAGATATATATCTTTAAAAATAAATATGTGCTACCTTAAATGGTGTCAACACATAAAAAAGAAAGGAAGTTGATTTATATGATGATGATACCAAGAAGAAATGAATTTAATTTTTTAGAGGACATGTTTAAAGACCCATTTTTTACAGAACACGAAAACAAAATAATGAGAACAGACATTAGGGAAAAGGATAATAAATATCTAATAGACATTGATTTAAAAAAAAAAAAAAAAGACAATATTAAAATTTCAGTTGAAGACGGATATTTAACAGTACAAGCAACAATTGATTCAAAT
>CALXJL010000055.1 GCA_944388615.1 uncultured Clostridia bacterium | reverse complement strand
TTATAAAAGAAATTAAAAAATTGAAATTTCCATTTTATGAAGGAATATTAAAAATATTTTATGGAGACAGATAACTATAAGGATTACTAATAAGTTAGTAGTTCTTTTTTTATTTCAAGTAATTAGAAATTGTGAGTGCATAATTTCTAAAAGAAAGAGGTGGACATGAATGTAGTAAGAAACTATTTAAACGAAGGAAAAATATTGCAAGAGTTAATGAAAATATCCAGGCTAAAAGAGAAATTGGATTCGCTTAAATATTTGCAAAATAATATTGCATATGGTATAATTCTTTCAGTCTTTGCAAAAGAGAAGGTGAAATATATTGGGATTAATCGCAGTAGTATATATATTAATAATTATAATAATAGCATTAATAGGTTATTCTGTTGTACAAATTAAATTAGCAGGTATTAATGTTAAAGACTTTTGGACATTTATAGATGCTAACCAAATGCTAGATAGATTATATAAATTTTCTAAAAAATATGAAAAAATGAGTCCACAAGAGCAAGTGATATTTTTAGCAGAAGCAGAAAAAATATTTAGTGCATTTGATAAAATACCAAATATATTGTGGGAAGAGGAATATGAAAAATATCAAAGAATATTAAAAATTTATTCAGATATAAAAATTTTTAGATGGGAAAATAATAGTTAACCGATAAAATAAAAAGGAGGTAAAAAGATGGATAATATGAGTTATAATACTAAATTGGAGATGGCAGTGGAGATTATAGCAGCTAAAATAGCGATGCATTCAAAAAAATGTGATAAAATAGAAGATAAAGAAATGCAAAAATTATTAAATGAAAGAAATGAAATGTATAAAGGAAATGAGATAATTATAGATAAAATAATAAGAGAATACGGTCAAGAAATAAAAAATGATTATGAAAAAATATAAGAAGGAGATTAAATAAAAATGGAATTTAAATCAGAGAAATTAAGTTTAGAAGAAATATTTGAAAAATACAAACTTTCACCAGAAGAACATAAAAAAATTGGAGATTTAATAAGTAAAATTATGCTATCAGGAAAGACGCCAGTAGAAAAACCAACAGCTATTATAGATATTGGACCTCCTGGTTCAGGAAAAACTGGCTTAAATGGATATGCACTTAAACAATTTGAAAATGATAATTTAATAATAATAAATAATGATGAGTTAAGACCATTTCATCCAAAAGCAGATGAAATAGCTGGACTATATCCAGAATATTACACTAAAATAACAAATGAAGAGAGTAAGTTTTGGACAGATGATTTAATGGATAAGGCTATAGAAGGTAGATACAATGTTTTATATGAAGGAACTGGAAGAAAAATAGAAATATTTAAGAGAATGATATCAAAAATGCAAGGATATAAAATAATTGTAAGAGCAATGGCTGTAAATGACTTAAATTGTTTAATGTCAATAGTAGAAAGATATGAAGGTCAAGTACAAGAAAAAGGCTGGGGAAGAATGGTTTCAGATAAAACCTTTTATAAAGCATATGATGATGAAATGTTAAATACAATTGATACATTTGAAAAATCAGGGATTGTAGATGTTGTAGAAGTATATATGAGAGGAAAAAAACCATCAGAACCTATAAGAATTTATAGCAGTACTACTAAAGAATTTGATAGTGCAAAGTTGGCTGTAATTGAAGGTAGAAAAGCGGATAGGGAAAATGCTAATAGATATTTTGAAACAGATTTTAGTAAAAGGTTGACAAAAAATAATTTTCCTGAAGAAGTAGAAATTTTAAAAACAATAAATAATTTGCACGAAGAAAAGGAAAAAGAAGACTTAGAGTTGTAAGACTTATATAATATATGAGATTAATCATACTGAAAAAGTATTAAATAATATTTTTTCAGTATTTTTTTCACCCACTATAATCTATATCATATTATAGTATAGGGGGAGGAATAGGAATGAATACAATATATTTTGATCATGCAGCAACTACACAAGTAAAAGATGAGGTATTAAGAGAAATGTTTCCATATTTTAGTATTAATTTTCGGAAATGCATCTTCCATGTATAGTTTAGGTAGAAAGAGTAGAAGAGTTATAGAGGAATCAAGAGAAAAGATCGCAGATATATTGAATGTAAAAAAGAATGAAATATATTTTACATCATGTGGAAGTGAAAGTGATAATTTAGCAATAAAAGGAATTGCTTATGCAAATAAAAATAGAGGAAATCATATTATAACAAGCAAAATAGAGCATCCAGCAGTAATAAATACCTGTAAAACATTAGAAAGACAAGGATATAGAGTATCATATATAAATGTTGATAATAATGGTGTAATTAATTTAGAAGAATTAGAACAGGCAATCTGTCACGATACCATTTTGATCACAATAATGTTTGCAAATAATGAAATCGGTACTATTGAACCGATTGACGAAATTAATAAGCTTGCAAAAAAACATAATATAATATTCCATACAGATGCTGTTCAAGTAGTGGGGAATCTAAGAATAGATTTAGAAAAATTAGGAGTAGATTTGCTATCAATGTCAGCTCATAAATTTTATGGACCAAAAGGGATAGGAGCTTTATACGTAAAAGAGGGAATTGAATTTGAAAGAGTACAAGATGGTGGACATCAAGAAAAAAATAAAAGGGCAGGAACAGAAAATGTAGCTGGAATTGTAGGAATTGCAAAAGCTCTAGAATTGTCTATGACTAATATTGAAAACAGAAAAAAACATATAGAAAGATTAAGAGATTTTTATATATCTGAAGTTAAAAAAAGAATACCGAATGTAAGAGTAAATGGAAATAATAATTGTACTTTACCAGGAATAGCTAATATTTCGTTTGATGGAGTAATAGGTGAAGACATTGTATTAAATTTAGATATGAAAGGTATCTGTGCATCAAGTGGTTCTGCATGTACATCTGGACAAAATACAACATCACATGTATTGTCTGCCATTGGTCTAGATGAGAGTTTAATAAATGGAGCATTAAGAATATCTATTGGAGAAGAAAATACAATAGATGAAATAAAGATTTTAGTAGATTCATTAGAGGAAATAGTAAAAAGATTGAGAAAAAATATAATTAAATAATAAAAAAATACTAGACATATACCTAGTACTTTTGTATAATTAAATAAACTAACAAGTTAAATTTAATTTAGTAATTATTTATCATCGGGAGTAAATTCTAAAAGTTCAGAAATTTCGCAATTAAAAACAGTACAAATTCTATTAATTTGGCTAACATCAATTCTTTTTACTTCCTCATAATACATTTTTGATATTGTAGCAGGTCTTATGTTAGTAAGATTGGCTAATGTTTTTTGAGTCATTTTGTGCTTTCCTAGAAGCTCTGCTAATTTTATCTTAATCATAAAACCACCTTTCATAAAATTTAATCTATTTTATTTAGCAAATATAGTTGTATTTTATCATTTTATGTAATAAAATCACATATTATAGCTAAAAAATAACGGTAGAAGTAATAAAATAACGCTTAAAGTAAAACGGAGGGTAAAATGTCAAATAAAAAAACAACTAAAGAAATAGGAATTATGGAAAACTATTGCTCACCAAAAAGAATTTGGAAAGAAAAAAATTTAGAATATTTAAAGCAAATGCAAAAATTTTTGGATACGGCAGATAATATAAGTGATGAAAATTTAAAACATAGAGTAATAATTGAAATGTTGAAGTGTGATGAAATTTTAACCAGAATAAGTGAAGATTTAATAAATAAAAAAATGGAAATTGGTAATAATATTTTTAGTAAATATGATATGGAGAAAATAATATGAAAAAAGCAATCACTGGGCTAGTTGTTGGTATTACATGTGGTTTATTTGCATCAGGTGGTGGAATAGTATTAATACCAGTTTTAGTATATTTAATGAAGATGGATGAAAAAGAAGCAAGGAGACTATCTGTATTCTGTTTATTTCCTATGGTACTAACTACATTTTTTATATATAACAAAAATAATTATATAGATTGGAGCATAGGAATAAAATGTGCAATAGGTGGAGTAATAGGAGGTATTATAGGATTAAATCTATTAAAGAAAATATCAATAAAATGGATAAAAATAATTTTTACGATATTTTTATTATATATGTCTATAAGGATGTTTATACAATAATATAGGAAGGACAAGCTTATATGGAAATTATTTTTGGAATAATATCTGGAATAGTTACTGGAATGGGAATGGGTGGAGGTAGTATATTAATATTACTTTTAGCAGCATTTAATGGTATGGAACAACATATGGCACAAGCTACAAATCTAATATATTTTATTCCAACTTCAATAATTGTTACAATTGTAAATATTAAAAATAAAAAAGTTAATTTAAAAGATGGATATGTAATAATCATATTTGGAATTATTGGTGCAATCATAGGTGGAAATATAGCACTAAAAATGAATTCACCAATGCTAAGAAAATTTTTTGCAGTATTTTTATTTATTATTACTATACATGAGGCGTATTCTGTATATAGATTAATTAAGAATAAAAAGGTATAAAAAAAGATAATATTGAGATAATAATACTATAGAAAATAATATAATAAATATTGGAGGAATGAAAATGAAGTTTTTAAAAGGAATTTTAATTGGTGGAATGGTATCTGCTGGTGTAGCAATGTTATGTGCAGATTCAATGCAGAAAACCAAAAAAAGAACAATGAAAAAAGGAAAACAATTTGCTAGAAAAATGGGAATTATATAGCCTTCTTTTAAGAAGACTTTTCGAAATTCATAAAAGGAAGCATAAATATAAAATTATGCTTCCTTTTTGTAAATAAGATAAATTTTAAACTTTATACAAGTACAACAGAGATAAAATTTAGATAGAATAATTATTCAAGGTAAAAAAATATGTACGTTAATTATTTACAATTATGTGAATCGCTAGTATAATATAGCTAAATAAATTATAAGAGAATTAGTATGAATGAAAAAATGTCTTTTTATTTGCAGCAAAATAACAAATTGTTTAATGGAAACGTTTTGACAGTTTGTTATAAAGCAGATGAAGATGAAAATTTTACTGATTATAATTTGAGATTTGCAGATTTAGAAGTAGCAATACAAGAAGAGTTAGCAATATATGAGCTAATGTTGAATAAAGGAGATAAATAAATGGAATACGAGGTAAGATTTTATTTCTCTAAAGAGAAATTAGAAGAGATAATAAAAAAAATAAAAAATATCAAAGGTTTAACTATGCAAAATAGATGTTATGAAAAAACATTGCAGTTTGATCATCCATGTGCTGACATGAGTTTTTATAATAAAAAAATAGATGGGAGATTTAGAGTCAGAATTACAAAAAATGAAGTTATATCAAAATGTAAATTGAGTTGGAAAAGAAGATTAGAATCTACAACTGAGAGTGACGTAAATAAAGAAGAAGAAGTAGAATTAAATATTAATTATAATGAATATGAAAATTTAATGTTTTTAATTGAAAAAGTATTGAAAATGAAATCAATTGAAAGCTATGAAAGATATAGAACGATATTTAATAACGATGAAGTAGAAATTGCTGTGGATGAATATCCATTTGGAATTGCCATAGAAATTGAAAATAAAAGTAAGTCTGAAGAACCACAGGCGATTGTGAGAAAGTGGGTAGAAAATTTAGGTATGGATATGGAAAATTCATATAGATTATCATGGGATGACAAATATTCAAAATTATGTAAAGAACAAAATGTAGAGAGATATAATCATGTTAGATTTGATTTGAATATGCCACAAGTTATAGAATAATTCTTTAAGGATGGTAATACAAAGTGAAAGATATTGAAACAATAAAATTTATTAATGAAAATAGTAAATATGTTTCTATTGATAAAGCAAAAATAGATAAATTTATAAAAAATGTTAAAGACTGGAAATATCAGTATTGGCTTGACAAGAAAGAATTTAATTTATCAGAAGAAAAATTTATAATATTTGCTTTTTTATGTGAAAGTATGAATTTTTGCTTTTGGAAAAACAGAAATTGGTGTGAAACCAATCGACTCCACCAAACTAAAAAGGAAGCATAAATATAAAATTATGCTTCCTTTTATAAATAAGATAAATTTTAAACTTTATAGTTGTGAACTTTAGGGAATGTCCCTAAAGTTTGTTACTAAAATTCATAAACATCAGATTCACAAGCTTCTTCTAAATCTCTTTTACAGCATTTTTTGCATTCATCTTTTTCTTTATGATCGCAGCATTTTTTGCATTCATCTTTTTCTTTATGATCGCAGCATTTTTTGCATTCATCTTTTTCTTTATGGTCGCAGCATTTTTTCCATTCATCTTTTTCTTTATGGTCGCAGCATTTTTTGCATTCGTCTTTTTCTTTATAATCATAGTATTTATCATATTCATCTTTCTCTTTATAGTCACAATACTTATCATAGTGTTTATTAGGACAATCTAATTCAACGCCTTTTAGACATTTTCCTTTACGATTACATGTTTTACATATTTTACAATGTTTTACTCTATTAGCCCATATTTGCACTTCATAAGATCTATCAGAACATAAAGGTCCAAAAACAAATTCACCTTCTCTATCTGTAAAAGTATGAGAAATAGGTTTTCTAACCTCTTCACAATGTTCTCTTGAAACTTCTATTAATTTTACAACTGCATCAGCTATTGGATCACCATATTCATCTTTTACAATTCCATATACAACGTCTCTGCTATCTCTTGGTAGTGTTATATCAATATCAAATTGTCTACCAGAAGCTATAAAACCTTCAACATCAAGAACTGGACACATTTTTTTATCAAATTCCATAATTTTTCCTCCTTAAAATTTATAATGCATAAAGCATATAGTATATATTATGTAATCACTAAAGAATTTGATATTAATTTATACTATTAAAATGGAATAAAACAGAAAAAGAATCATAAGTTTAATTATGCAATATATAGGAGGGATATTTATGTTTTATGTTTTTAATAAGGATAAGATATTTTCATATATTATATCAGTAGGAATAGTGTTTGTTCTAATTTTAAGTTCAATGGTATTATTAAATAATCAAGAAGATACAGTAAAAACATCTGCAAAGGGAGAAAAAGATGAAAATAGTAATTATAACAATATTATAGTTAATAATGTTATAGAATAAAAAAATATAAAATTGGAATAATACTTATATATCTGAATATATTCAAATATAAGTTTAGGAGTAAAAAAATGACTTTTGTTGGAATTGTCTCTGATAGAATAAATAATAAACAAGCAAGTAGGATTTTAATTAATGAAGATGAAAATAATAAATATATACTTATTTTTATTAATAACAAAAATGTAAGTAATTACAGAAATGTAAAATTTGAAACTATATTAATAGATAAAATTTTAGAAGATAGTATTGACTTACAGAAAATTTTAAATAATACAGAATATATAATAGTTAATTCAGATATTAAAGAGAATTTTGGAGTTTTGAATGATATAAAAGCTAATGTTATAACATATGGGTTTACAGAGAAATCAACAGTTAGTATATCGAGTGTAGAAGATGAAAATATAATGTTATCTATACAAAGAGGAATAAAAAGAAAAGATGGCATAGAAATAGAAAAACAGGAAATTAGTATAAAAAAATTAGCTGGAATTAATATGTATATTGCAATAGGACTATCCATAATTAATTTAATTTATTCTCAAACTATATAAATATCAATGAAAAATAACAAAAAAATAAAAAAAATAAACTTTTTATGTAGACAAAATAAAAAAAAGGTAGTATAATGGAAAAAGTTAGAAACAACGATATGGAAAAAAATACTATATGAATAAATAAAATAAACAAGTAAGGGGAGGAAAGTATGTTGAATACTAATTATTTGGAAAATAACCACATTACATTGGTGGGAAAGGTTACTAGTGAAAAAAAATTTAGTCATGAGGTTTATGGAGAGAAGTTTTATTTATTTGATTTATCAGTACCTCGTCTAAGTGGTAATTCAGATGTAATACCAGTAACTATTTCAGAAAGAATTTCAGAATTTAACGAATTAGTAGTAGGAAAAAACATATCTGTTTCAGGTCAATTTAGATCATACAATACATACGTAAATAATAGAAACAAATTAATGCTTACAGTATTTGCTAAAGAAGTAATTATTTCTGAAAATCAAGAAGAAGAATTTGTTCCAAGCAAAGAAGTTTTATCAAATGAGGTTATATTAACAGGTTATATTTGTAAAAAACCTATATATAGAAAAACACCATTTGGTAGAGAAATTGCAGATTTATTATTAGCTGTTAATAGAGCATATAATAAATCAGATTACATACCTTGTATAGCATGGGGACGTAATGCTAAATTCTGTGAAAATATAGAAGTTGGAACAGAAGTAAAAGTATCTGGTAGAGTACAAAGTAGACAATATGAGAAAAAATATGAAGACGGAACTGTTGAAACAAAGGTAGCATATGAAGTTTCAATAGGAAGTATGCAAGTAATAGAAAAAGATGCAGAAGAAACAGTTGAAAACCAAGAAACTGAAACTGTTGAAACAAATGAGGCAATGTAAAATCTGAAAATGAAAGCAAATCAATAGATCACCTAAAAAAGTGGATTATTTTATAGTCCACTTTTTTGTATAAATAAAACTGGAAAATTTTATAAAATTATGTATAATGTATTATAAAGAAACAATATGGAGGAAAAAATGTTTGAAATCATAATAGATAATATAAAGTATAAGAGAAAGAGACAGTTTAAATTAAATAATAAAATATATGCAGAATTTAGAAATGAAGATTTGCAAAAAATAATTTTTTTGGAAAAGAAATTTGGAAAATATAAGAAAATAAATAATAAGAATGAATTAACAGATATATTAGATAGATATGTTATAATAAATGATGAATTTGAAATTGAATAGGAGAAATAAAGAATGTATAGAGAAAAAATAAACCAAAAGTTAGCCCATAAAAATTTTAATCAACAGACATTAAATATGATAGAACAGTTTGTAACAGAATTTGATGATACTTTTGGAGAATATTTATCACCTGATGAAGTAATTGAAAGAATAGAAAATAATTTTAATTATAAAATAAAAAAAAAAAAAAGATCAATTTCATCTGGTACATATAATTCCAAACATGGTAAGATTTCTCTTAAAGATGAAGAAGATAAAGATAGATTATCATCAGTTATGTTCCATGAGTTTCTTCATTGTATAACAACTAAAAGAGATAGTAATAATAATGTACTATATACTGGTTTTGCAAGAAAATATACTATTGCTGAAATAGATGAAGGAATGGTTGTAATAGGAGTTGGGGTTAATGAGGGAATGACAGAAATGCTTACACAGATGAATGATTTAAATCATGGAAGAATTTTAGAAGAGAATTCTTATATGACATTAACTCAACAAATGAAAAATATTTCATATATTACACAACTAAGTAATTTAATAAATACTTTTCTTTTTTAGACAACCTCATTACTTTCTTCTATGATTTCATCCTTTAAAATCTCATATAAAT
>CALXJL010000054.1 GCA_944388615.1 uncultured Clostridia bacterium | reverse complement strand
AATAGTCTTCTTATTATTACTAGCTATACCAATAATAATTATAATGGAACTTTACAAAAAACTCTGTTTACTTCAATCAAAATAAAGACTGTCCCGGAGTGGACAAAATGTGCATTCCGGGACAGTCCCCAAATGCCCATTTTGTGCATTTGGGGACACACCTGTTTTTTGTATAAATTGTGAAATAAAATTAGATTTGTACTAATAGTTGAAAAAAATATTATCAAATGATATAATCTGCAAAAAAGAAAGGATAGATGGAATGAAAGATATAGAAATAACTGAATCAATAAAATATGTAGGTGCAGATGATAAAACATTGGATTTATTTGAGAGTCAATACATTATTCCAAATGGAATATCATATAATTCATACATAATACATGATAAAAAAATAGTTATAATGGATACAATAGATAAGAGAAAAACAGATGAATGGATGGAAAATATTGAAAAAGAACTAAATGGAAAAAGTCCGGAATATTTAGTTATATCACATTTGGAACCAGATCATGCTGCAAATATTAAATTGTTGTCAGATAAATATCCACAAATGAAATTAGTGGGAAATAAATTAACATTTAATATGTTACCACAATTTTTTGACATTGATTTAACAGATAAAAAAGTTGTAGTATCTGAGGGTGATGTAATAGATATAGGAGAGCATAAACTACAATTTTTTATGGCCCCAATGGTTCATTGGCCAGAAGTAATGGTAACTTATGAACAAACAGAAAAAGTACTATTTACAGCAGATGGATTTGGAAAATTTGGTGCTTTAGATGCTGATGAAGATTGGACATGTGAGGCTAGAAGATATTATTTCAATATTTGTCGGTAAATATGGAGATCAAGTACAGCAATTATTAAAAAAGGTTGCAACATTGGATGTAAAAATAATTTGTCCACTTCATGGCCCAATATTAAAAGAAAATCTAGAGTTTTATATAAATAAATATGATATATGGAGTAGTTATAAACCAGAAGATGATGGAGTTTTAATAGCATATAATTCAATCCATGGAAATACAAAACATGCAATGGAAAAATTAGCCTGTATATTAGAAGAAGAAGGGGCTAAAAAAGTAGTTCTAAGTGATTTGGCAAGAGATGATATGGCAGAAACAATAGAAGATGCATTTAGATATGATAAACTTATTATTGCATCACCAACATATGATGCAGGTTTATTCCCATACATGGAGAAATTTTTAAGACATTTAAAACATAAGAATTATCAAAATAGAAAAATAGGAATTATAGAAAATGGCTCATGGGCACCTGCAGCAGCAAAGTATATGAAAGAAATAATTAGCCCAATGAAAAATATAACAATATGTGATCCTATTATAACTATTAAGTCAACAATGAATGAAAATACAATTAAACAAATGAGTGAACTTGCAAAAGATATATTAGCAAATTAAGGAGGTGAGAGAAAATGAAATATGAATGTACAGTTTGTGGACATATATATGATGAAGCAGTTGAAGGAGTAAAATTTGAAGATCTTCCAGAAGATTGGGTATGTCCATTATGCGGAGTAGGAAAAGATCTATTTAAAAAAGTAGAAGAATAAATTAAAAAATCTCTTAGAGATAAAAAAAAGACTATAAATAGTAAAATAAAAAACTAATTTATAGTCTTTTTTTGATATGATAAAATAGTATTCATAAAATGCTAAAAAGTTCTGTTATATTTTCAACATATATGTTAAAATAGCTGGCAAGAGGTGTAAAGATATGAGTAGAAACAAGAGAAAAAATAGTAATAAATACATAAAAGAATTTATAGGAACAATTATAGTTATAGTTTTTTTCGTAATCTGTATTTTTCATGGAAATGAGTTATTAGATGCAATAAGAGGAGATATTCCAATATCAACAAGTCAAACTAATACATATGTTAATATTGATAATATTCCAGAATATACGGATAAAATTTATGTTGAACTAAATAATAATATTCCATATTTCGAAGAGAACGAATATACTACAGAAAGTTTCGAAAAATATAGTCAGTTGGATGAATTAGGCAGATGTGGTGTAGCATATGCAAATATTAGTAAACAAACAATGCCACCAGAAGGAGATAAACGAGGAAGTATTAGTAATGTAAAACCAACAGGTTGGGTACAGGCAAAATATAATAATGAATACTTGTATAATAGATGTCATTTAATAGGATATCAATTATCTGATGAAGATGCAAATGAATTAAATCTAATAACAGGGACAAGATATTTTAATGTTTCTGGAATGTTACCATTTGAAAATGAAATCGCAGACTATATAGACAAAAATGAGGATAATCATGTGTTATACAGAGTTACTCCGATATTTAAAGGTAATAATCTTTTAGCAAGTGGTGTAGAACTAGAAGCATATTCTGTAGAGGATAATGGAAAAGGAATATGTTTTAATGTGTTCATATATAATGTGGAACCGGGAATTACTATTAATTATGCAACAGGGGAAAGCTTGCAAAATAATTAATATATGAAAAACTATTGAAAATTTAATAAAAATAATGTATTATTCTCTTAGTTTAAATTCTAGTGATTATTATTCTATAATCATTAATTCCAAAAAAAGAAAAATATTATAAACAGGAGAGTGATGCTTATTGAATCTAGATTTATTTAATGATCTAATAAACAATATAAAGGAGAGTGATTCTATAAAAAAGTTTATAAACGAATTAACAGATTATCTAACAAATTCAAAAAAAGAAACAGATAACAAACTATCTAATCAGGATCAATCTAAAAATATTGATGAAAAACAAAATTTAAGAGAAGAAAATTGCTTATATCAGGTTGTTGATATAAGTAAAGATGGCGTATATTTGTTAAATACTAATAATAATAGAATTTTCGAAGAGACCAATATTTCTAAAGAACTAAAAGACAAAATAGGAAATGATTATATTTTAAGGTATAAAGATGGTACGTATATTTTTGAGGAAGAATTAACTGATGATTTTTTTAATAATTTAACTGATATTAATGAATATAAGAAAAAGATGGAGGAAGAATGAAAGTAAAAAATAATCTTTTATTTATAATAGGGACTATTTTATTAGTATATAAAGGTTTATTATTAAATTCTCTTATAAACCTACAGATAGGAGCAGATGTTATTTTATATACTATTGTAGCATCATTATTAATAATGTGTCCTATTATAAACCACAAAAATAAGTTTGGATATATATATTTAAATATTGTGTATCTAATTGCAACAATTATAATATATGCTGACTTTCTTTATTATAGTTATGCAACCAATTTTCTATCATTTTATCAAATAGAAAATATAAAGTATGCTAAAGAAATTGCAAGTGGAGTAACATGTATAATTGACACAAAAAGTATTTTAATCTTTTTTTGGGATAATATTTTAATATTAATATTAAGTATATTATCATATAAAAAGCTAAAAGACACCTATTATAATAATAAAGCATTAAAAATAATTGTAATACTAATTATTTTGCTATTAAATATATTTATTATAAAAGAAAAAATAAATGATATTTATAAATCGAAAGGCTATAATAAATCATTAATTGTCCAAGATACATCAATTTACTATTATCATTATGAAGATGCTAAAGACTATTTTTCAAGTCTAATTGCAAAAGAAAAAGTGGATGAAGAAAGATTAAGATCTATTTATAATGAATACATAAATGTAGAAAAAGTTTCAACAGAATATACTGGAATAGCACAAGATAATAATGTTATAATTCTACAACTAGAGAGTTTAAATGAATATGTAATAGAAAAAACAGTTAATGGAAAGGAAATAACACCAAATTTAAATAAATTTTTTAATGATAACATTTATTGTAGTGATATGTATAATCAAGGTCTTGGAAGTACAGCAGATTCAGAATTTGAAATGGAAAACTCAATGTATCCATTAGAAAATGGTTATGTATTTCAAAAATATTATAATAATGCTTGGCAAGATATTTATACTACACTTAGAGAAAATGGATATTATACTTCTTTTATGCATCCAAATACAAGTACATTTTGGAATAGAGAAGAAGTGTATAAAACAGGATATAAAATAGATGAATATAATGATATAAACAGTTTTCAAAATATAGAACAAGCTGGAGAATTTTATTCTGATGAAGGATTTTTTGAAGAAGCGGTTAAGATATTAAATTCTTATGAAGGAAAATTTTGTACAACTTTAGTAAGTGTTACTACACATATACCTTTTTATTTAACAGGAGTTTCAAATCTAGAAGAAAAGCTAATAATAATGGAAGAAGATGTTAGTGAATATGAAGATGAAACTTTTAGAAATTATTTAATATCATGTAATTTTACAGATTATGCTTTTGGAAAGTTTTTAGAAGGTTTAGAAGAAACAGGTCTAATGGATAATAGTATTATTATTGTATATGGTGACCATGGTGCAAGTATTACAAATATAGATGAGATAGTAAAATTGTATAATGAAAATAGTATAGAATATTCAGAGTTTGAAGATGCGATTAAAGAAGTACATATCCCATTTGGAATAAAAATACCAGGAATTGAAAATAATGACACAATAAAAAGAAGTGTATCAAAAATAGATATAAAGCCGACAACACTAGATTTATTGGGAATAGAAGATAAATTCTCAATTGGAACTACTATATTTTCTGAAAAAGATTATTCTTTTATAAAGGGATTAGGATATGTTACAAGTAAAAATTATTGTATTAATGATTTATATTATGATAGAGAAACTTTAGAGGAGATAGAAGAAAATATGGAATTGCAAAAATTATTACATCAAATGGAAGATGAGATTTATTTATCAGATACAATAATAAAAAATGATTTACTAAGAGATAAATAAATGTAGTGACAAAATACACCAAGGAGGTGGTGTTGCAGCACCAATTGGGGCACAAGTGCTTGGAGAAGTATTACCATATTTAGAAGTAATAAAAGATAATGTAGCAGAAGAAGATATTATAACAGAAGTAGAGGTACCAGACATAGTAGGAAAGACCATAAAAGAAGCTAAACAAATTTTAAAAGAAAGCAATTTAGAAATGGAAATAATGGATATTAATGAAGAAGAGATAGATAATGAAATGGTCATATCAGAGCAAATTCCTGTTAGTGGAGTTAAAGTAAATAGTGGAACTGAAATTAGATGTAAATAAAATATTACAAATTCACACAATTTTCATAAATATATTATAAAATAATTTAAATTTTGAAGTATTATGGGGGGAAATAGATGAAGAAAATTAAGCAGGATTGGAATTTTTTCTTAAGCATATTTTTAGGAATAGCATTATCAGTAATATTATCAATATATGTATTAGATATAAAAAAAGAGACTTTAAGTAATATTGAAACTAATGGTTTTATAGGGACTTCAATTGTTGTTTGCATTATAGTTTTTGTAATATTAACAATTATTCATTATAAAAAAGACATTAAACAAGAACAGATATTTTTATATACAATTCCGATTGTTTGTATACTTTTTATTATAGTAATGCCAATGTTTAAAAGTCATGATGAGCATGCACATTGGCATAGAATATATGAAATATCAACAGGAAATTTAGCAACAGATGTAAAAGAAGATGGTGGAACTATTTCTATTTTACCTAAAAGTGTAGTGTGTAGAGATTGGGTAGATATGGATTATAGTGAAGTAATAGCAGATCTATATAATAAAATAGATAATTCTGATACAACTGACAATGTATATATAGTAACTGCATCAATGTATTCACCAATTCAGTATGCGCATGAGGCGATAGTAATTGCAATAGCTAGAATTTTTGTGAAAATACCAATTTTACTAGCTTATTCTGGTAGAATAGCAAATATGCTTTTATGTGTAGGACTAATATATTTTTCAATAAAGAAAATGCCATTTGGAAAAAATATTATTTTATGTATTTCATATATTCCTATTCTTATTGAAGGTATTTCATCAATGTCAGGAGACGGAATAACATTTTCTATATGTCTATTTTTTATAGCATATTTATTTAATTTGATTTTTAATAAAGAAGTAACCAGCATAACGAAAAAAGATAAAATCATATTAGGAATACTATCTGTAATAATTGCTTCATGTAAAATTGTATATTTACCAATGATAGGACTATTACTACTATTACCAAAAGAAAAAATGAAAGATAAAAAGGATAAAATAATAACAATATCAATTTTGTGGGGAATAGCATTAATAGCAAGTTTAGCATGGCTAATATATTCTTCTAGATATTTATCTGCACTTGCAAATTTATCACAAGTAGGAGATGTTACAACCCAAGAAAAAATACTATCAATATTAACTAATCCTATCTCGTATGTGCAAAGAATATTATATGATATAGAATTAAATGGTGGAACATATATTAAAGAAGCATTTGGAAGTTCAATAGGTTGGTATAATTTTGTATCATTGAATACAATAATTCCATATACTTTACTAATGATATTCTCAATTATAGCAATTACAGATAATTCTGTAAAAGATAAATTTAATAAATTTCAAAAAATAATTATAACATTAGTGATATTGGCAATAGTATTATTAATATTTACTAGTTTATATATTCAATGGACTAAACCAGAAACAAAATCTATAGATGGAATACAAGGTAGATATTTTATCCCAATACTACCATTATTTGGAATGCTAATTGCAGGATGCAATAAAATAAAATGGGAATATAAACAAGTTAGCCAGGCAAAGGTAATTTCATATATAGGAATGATATTACAAATACAATTCATTTTACAAGTTTATATATCTAATATTTAAATGAATATAATAGCGGGCTTTTCAATACTATAAAGTCCGCTTTATTATAAAATATCAATTAATAGCTAATTGTAAATTTACATTATTTATTCTTTCTTTTGCAATATTAACATATTCTTGCGATATGTCACAACCAAGGTAATTTCTCTGATTTATGTAAGCCATCTTGCAAGTGGTTCCACTTCCACACATTGGGTCAAAAACTATATCGTTTTTGTTAGACCAACTTAAAATATGATCTTCAGCTAAATGTTCAGGAAAAACAGCAGGGTGTTTAAAAGCAATTCTATCTTTTGTTGTACCACCTAAACCAACAGCATATTCCCATATATTAGTTTTAGTTTTTTCTTTTTTTAATTCTCCAAGTACTTTTTTATTTACTCCGTCAGATTTTTTATTAGATACTAACATTTCAAATCCATTTCTTACAGTTTTTTCTTTTAAAGGATTAAAAGTTTTGGGAGAACCTTTACTGAAAATAAACATATATTCAAAACAATTTGTATAGGCATTAGAACGCATAAAAGGAGTATTTTTCTTTTTATATATCATTGTGTCGTGAACATTAAATCCAATACTTTGAAAAGTTAATGCTTGTTTGAAACTAGTTAGTGTTTTATTACCTTTGATAATTTTATCTCCAACAACCCAAACTACTACTCCACCTTTTTTAGTTATTCTATATAACTCTTTTGCAATAGCTTCATAGTTAAAAGTATATCCATTATAATCTCTTAAATTATCATATGGTGGTGAGGTAACAGTCAAATCTATATAATTATCATCTAGTTTTTTCATAAAAGAAATGCAATCTTCACATATAATCTGATTTAAATTCATTTATAATCACCAAATTGATTATAACATAAAAATATTTTTTTTCAATATATAAATATATAAGAAATGTGACTTAAACTCGGTTGATAAATAAGTCACATTATTATATAATATAATAACGAAATATTTAAATAGTTAATTTGGATAAAATTTGTTGTGCTCTAAATATTTCGTTAAAAGATTTTTTCAATTTTAATAATAAATATATTATATGAGGTTAGAAATATGGATAATAAATTTATATATATTATGCAAGATATCATTTATGATAATAAAAAAATAAGAAAAAATGAAATTGGATTGGTTATAGAAGAAAGAGATACAACAGTTCTAGTATCATTTGTAACACAGAATAATGTAATAGAAGTTAATAAGGAAATAGTCAAATATTTTAATCCTTTACAAACAGGAGACAGTTTTGAATATAAAATATGCAATAGATGTAATAGGATTTTAAAAACTACATTTTTTGATAAAAATCAAAATGGAAAAAATAATAGAAGTGTCAGACGTCCATCTTGTTCAGAGTGTAGGAAAGAAATAGATGGTAAAGGTATAATGCTTAAAGATAAAAAAGAGTGGGAAAAATTTAAGCCTAAGTATGTAATATGGGAATGTCCTATATGTAAAAAGAAGACAATTCCAGGTATTACAAGTAAAGTGGTATTAGATCATAATCATTTGACTGGAAAGCCTAGAGCGTGGATATGTGATAGTTGTAATACCGGATTAGGAAGATTTAAAGATGATGTTTCTATAATGAAGAATGCTATAAAATATTTAGAAAGTTTCGAATAAATGAATTTTAATATCTAATAAGAAAAACAACACATCAGTCAAAATGATGTGTTGTTTTATGTGTATGCGTTATAATTCATTTTCACAAGTTCCTATTTCGATTTCATTTTTTATATTTTCAAGTGTGTCACTAGCAATTTTATTAAGAGCTTCTCTTGTAAAAAATGCTTGATGAGAAGTAATAAATACATTTGGCATAGAAAGTAATATTGATAAGTTTTTATCTCTTACAAAACTATTTGACATGTCTCTTAAGAAAAATTCTTCCTCGTCTTCATATACATCTAATCCTACTCCGCCAATTTTACCTTCTGATAATTTATCTACTAAATCATCAGTATTAATTAATTTTCCCCTACTGCAGTTTATAATTATTACATTATCTTTCATTTTAGATATACTTTCTTTATTAATCATCCTTTCAGTATCTTTTAGTAATGGACAATGTAAAGATATAATATCTGATTTTTTATAAAGAGTGTCCAAATCTACATATTCAAACCCTATTTCTTTTCTAAAGTTCTCATCTGGATAAGTATCATAAGCAATAATATTTGTTCCAAAACCTTTCATTATATTGATAAAAGCCTTTCCTATTCTTCCTGTACCTATAACTCCAACCGTTTTACCATGTATATCAAACCCCAAAAGACCATCTAAAGAAAAATTATATTTTCTGGTTCTCTGATATGATTTATAAAGTTTTCTATTTATGCTTAATAATAATCCTAGAGCATGTTCTGCAACTGCATATGGTGAATATTGAGGAACTCTAACAATCTTCAAATTTCCTTTATTTTTAATATCAACATTATTGTATCCAGCACATCTTAAAGCTAATATTTTAACCCCATTTTTTTGCAGTGTATCTAATACATCTTTATCTGCTTTATCATTAACAAAAATACATACTGCATCAAATCCTTTAGTCAAAGACGCTGTTTCACTATTTAATTTAGATTCAAAATATGTAATATTATAATTATAATCTTTATTATGCTTATTAAATACTTCTTTATCATAATTTTTGGCATCGAAAAACGCTATTTTTATCATTTTTTATTTCCTCCTTTTCACATAATAGTATTCCACAATTATTGTTGGATTATGCAAAAAATCGACCTATTACAGTCGATTTTTTTGTTTGGTAGCGAAGATGTGATTCGAACACATGACCTACCGGGTATGAACCGGTTGCTCTAGCCAACTGAGCTACTTCGCCATAAATAAAAAAATGGTTGGGCTGGCTAGATTCGAACTAGCGCATGCCAGAGTCAAAGTCTGGTGCCTTACCGCTTGGCTACAGCCCATTGTAATTTATAGTGGGGTGGATGAAGGGATTCGAACCCATGATCTCCAGTGCCACAAACTGGCGCGTTAACCAACTACGCTACACCCACCATGTTCGTTAAACGCAATACTTATTTTAAACTATTTTTGTATAATTGTCAATAAGTAGATGCAAAATTCCAGGGTAATTTCATCGATTATTACAAGATTGTAATATTTCCAATAAATAGGAATGGTTTATTAAACAGTTAAACA
>CALXJL010000053.1 GCA_944388615.1 uncultured Clostridia bacterium | reverse complement strand
CATTTTGAACAAACATCAACTTTCATCTCTGGTTTTGTTGAATTTGTTTCTATAACATTTCCACATGCACATGTAATTGTTGCTTCTGTGTAATTTGGATGTATCCCTGTTCTCATATTGTATTCACCTCTTCCTCTCTATTTTAAAAACTACTGCATAATATCATAACATATAATTAAGTATTTTTCAACACTTATATGTGATTTTTTTATTTTTTGCTTTCATTTTCGTTTAATTGCTCTACGTACTGAGCTGATGATTGTAACTCTTTTTCTAAAGATGGTTTATGTACTAATTTATTTACTACATTAAATAAACATGCTATTATTAATATTCCCAATAAAAGTTTTTTCCATATTTTAGCTAACATAACATCTCCTCCACATGTTTATATTATACTATATTTTTTTATTTTGTCAAATAATTTAACCTTTATTCTCCATCTATTCCTCATTAATTATATTTTTTCACATTTAAGAACCCCTTTTCCGTTTTTGCTTATTATTTCAGTTATTGATCCATTTATAATTGATATTTGTGGTGGTACATGTCCTATATCTGCATCATATATAATTGGAACATTTAATTCTCCTAAAACATCCTTTAATGTTTCTGGGTATGATATATTATAGTCACATTTGCATATAGCTGGTCTTCCAAAGATAAATCCTTTTATATATTTAAAATATCCACTTTCTTTCATCTGCCATAATGCACTATAAACACCTGATGTATTTAGAGAAAAACTTTCCAAAAACCAAATAATCCCGTCATCTTTATATTTTTCTATATAATTTAATGTATTATCATATTTAGTCCCGAATTAATTTCGTAATTGATTCTAAATTGCCTCCTATTATTCTTCCTCTTATCTTTATTTCTTTTTCATTATTTAAATTTTTCCACTTTGAATTTTTATCAAAATTAAAATCATATATAGTGTCAGACTTTTGGTGTACTCCTTGATATTTTTCAAAAGATTTTTGTGTTAATGTTTCACCCTCTAGCATCTTAATTGAGTTTATCTGTGAGATATCTAACTTTTTAACTCCAAAATTCATAAAATTATCTGCATGTATTGTTGCTATATCTAAATTTGTTGTCAAATAATAATTCAAAACCGTTGTATCAGAAAATCCTTGTATCCATTTAGGTTTTGAATTTTTTAATTTTTCTACGTTTTTCGAAATGTATGGTAGCATCTCTACTAAGAACTGCCCTCCTTTTAGGGTTATTATTGCTTTTACTTTATTATTTAACCATAATTTCATAAATTCTTTTGCTCTTTCTTCTCCAGAAGAACTCCTTGCTCTTTCATTTTTCTTTATGTTTGCTGATTCAATTATCCCATACCCAATATCTCTTAAATTTTCTTTTGCCTTTTCATATTTCAATATTTCAGTCCCTTTTGATATTCCTTTTGAAGTAGCAATTACTCCAATAAAATCATTTTTTTCTAATTTTGAGGGATAAATCATTTTTACACCTTCTTATTTTATGATCTTTTATAATTCAAACTTTGCCTTTATCATTTTAGCTACAGTATCAGCTGAAAGGATTGTATTATCTATTTTAATGTAATTTTCTTCTTTTATTTCATTTTCTTTAGAATTAAATCTATACTTTTCTACTGATCCCATGTTGTTGTAAATATCATTCCTTCCTCATTACTTTTAGCAAATTCTTCAAATATTTTTACCCTTATTTCTTCATTTAATTTTCTAAATGTATCTCTACTATAATCAAAAATTCGAGTTAATAATTCTATAGTCATATGATTATGGAACAATTTTAAATTAGTAATTTTTACTAGTTCTTGTCCTACAGTCATTTTTCCAACTGCTTGTGGGCCTGTTATTAATATGAATTTCATCTATTCCTCCTATTTTTATTTTAGTATAATTATTATCCTTATAATAAATTAGTATCCATATTTTTCTTTCAACTCCAAAAATGCAATATCTGATTCTATTCCTTCTCCTTTTTCAATTTCTTCCTCTGATTTGTTTAATTCTTTTATCATATATTTTTCTATATTTTTTCTATTATATTCTTCCATACTCATGAAAATCACATTGTTCTTATGATTTTTACTTATTACTATCTCTCCATATTCTTTTACTGCCTCTTCTATTTCTTCAATACTTTTCACTTGTCGCATTTTCAACACCTCTCTTTTCATATCATCTATAGTATAACATAAAATCGGCTAATTTTTCTACTAAATAAATTAAAATTCAGCTTAATCCCAATATATATTTTTTATATGATTTATTCTATATACTTTCATATTATACATAAATACCTCCATTATATCCAATCTAATATTTTCATTTTCTAATTTATTTTTTAAAATATATAATTGAGCTGATTTATATATGTTTAATATTTTTTTCTTATCTATCGAATCAATAGGATCTCCAAATTCACTGTTTGTTCTAGTTTTTACTTCTATAAAGACCAATTCGTTACTCTTTAAATCCCTTGTAATAATATCAATTTCTCCTAAACGTGTTCTATAATTCTTAGTAACTATTTTGTTATTTTCTTGCTCCAAATATTCTACACAAGCTCTTTCTCCTAATCTACCAATTTCATGCCTTATATACAATTTCCACCTCTATATATTTATTTTTACTCTATCAGATTCCTGAATAATAAGTCCGTCTAATTCCATTTTAGTTATTAAAATATTTATTACTGAGATATCCTTATTCAATTTTAAAGCTAATTGATTAACTGTCAATTCCTCTTTAGCTAAAGTTCTAAAAATCTCTTTTGTTTCATTATCCATATTTTCAAAACTAATATTACTTTTTGAATGTTCTACTTGCTCCTGTTTTATTGATTTACTATTTTTTACTATATTTAATTCTTTTAAAATCTCTTCTGGTTTTGTAACTAATATGGCTCCATTTTTTATTAATCTATTTGTTCCAACTCCATTAGTTTCTTCTATATTATGTGGCAAACAATAAACTTTTCTATTTTGCTGAGTTGCAAATTTAGCAGTTATACTTGTTCCACTCCTATATGCTGCTTCTACCACTAAAACTCCTCTACTTAATCCACTCACGATTCTATTTCTTTGTATAAATTTATATGATTCCGGCTTTTCATCTGGTTTATATTCACTTATTATGCATCCTTTATTTGCTAATATTTCATCATATAAAAATTTATTCTCCCTAGGGTATATATTGTTAAATCCACTTGCTAGTACAGCAATAGTTCTCCCCTTTTCCAAAAGAGATCCCCAATGTGCCGCAGAATCTATTCCTTTTGCCATTCCACTGACTATACAAATACCATTACTTGCTAATTCTTTAGAGAATTCTTTTGCTCTTTTCATCCCCATCTGTGATGCTGCTCTTGAACCAATTATTGAAATTTTAGTTTTTTTCAAATTATCTATATTTCCTAATATATATAATTTTTTGGGTGGATTTTTTATATTTCTTAATAATTCTGGATAATCTTTTTGGTTAATATCTAATTCTATCATTTTTCTCCTATATAATATTTTTTATCTAGACTTCTATATTGTATTGCTTCTAATAAATGATTCTCTTTTATTTGACTACTATCATCCATATCTGCTATTGTTCTAGCTACTTTTATAATTTTTTCATATGCCCTTGTACTCAATTCTAATCTATCTGCTGCTTTTTCTAAAATAGATTTACATTTATCATTTAACTTACAATACTTTTCCATAAGATTTGGCATTAGATCTGAATTAGAGAAAATCTGCTCTTTTTTATATCTCTCTAATTGTATATTACGTACTTTATTAACTCTTTTTCTTATTTGTTCAGATGTTTCTTCTTTGTTATTCTTTATTATTTTTTTATAATCAATATTTTCCACTAATACTTGAATATCTATTCTATCTAGTAAAGGACCACTTATTTTTGCTAAATATCTTTGTACTGATTCTTTACTACATTTACATTTATTTGTACCATAATATCCACAAGCACATGGATTTAAACTAATTCCTAGCATAAAATTGCATGGATATTTTACATTTGCTTGTAATCTGTTTATTATAATTTCTTTATCCTCTAATGGAGTTCTCAAAGCCTCTAATGTAGATTTTCTAAACTCAGGAAATTCATCTAAAAATAATACTCCATAATGTGCTAGACTTATTTCACCTGGTTTAGGATTTTTTCCTCCCCCAACTAATGCAGTAGACGATATAGTATGATGTGGTATTCTAAAAGGTCTTTTATTTATAATTTCATTATTTACCAAACCTGCAATACTATGAATTTTAGTTATTTCTAGTAGTTCTTCAAATGTGGGATCTGGCAAGATTGATGGCAACCTTTTAGCAAGCATTGTTTTACCTGTTCCAGGAGAACCAATGAGCATAAAATTGTGTCCTCCAGCTGCAGCTATTTCTAAAGCTCTTTTTACATTTTCTTGTCCTTTTACATCTCGAAAATCAAGATTATAATTATTTTTTCGATTTATATATTTTTTATTTATTTCAATTTGTTGTAGATAAATTTTCTCATTTATAAAATCCATTATCTCTTTTAAACTATCAACTCCATATATTTTTATACCTTTAATTAAAGATGCTTCTTCTTTATTCTTTTTTGGAATAATTATAGTTTTCACTCCTAATTTTATTGCTTCTATACAAATTGGCAAAACCCCATTTATACTATTTATCTTTCCATTCAACAATAATTCTCCAACAAAAGCTGTGTTTTCGAAATTAATATTTTTGCTTTTTGTTTTTATATATCCAGAAGCCATTAAAATTCCTATTGCTATTGGTAAATCAAAATATGCTCCTTCTTTTCTAATATCTGCTGGTGCTAAATTCACAACTATTTTTTTACTTAATAATTTTATATTAGAATTTCTAATTGCAACTCTTATTCTTTCTTTGGATTCTTTTACACTAGCATCTGGTAATCCCACAATATTCCAATTAGGCATACCAGATGAAATGTCTACTTGCACACTAATTAAACTGCCTAAAAGACCATTTAAGGCAATAGTTTTCACCTCTGATAACATTATTTCTCCTTGTTTTTTTGAATCTCTATATATTTAGAATTTAATATATAGTTTTATAGATTTTAAATATTTTAGAATTTAATATGTATGTATTATATAACTAATAGTCTTAAATTTCAACTAAAATCGTGCGTCAAATTTTTCGATTTTTTAACACGATTTTTAAATTTATGACAATATATATTGATTTTAATTTTTCTCAATGCTATAATTTGATTAATATGAAAAAGGGATGTGATTTTCTATGAATTTTTTCTTAAAAGAATCAGACAATAACTCCATTTTAGAATTTAATGAGAGTACAAATTGTGCTGAAAAAATTGTAGAAAAAAGCTCAATCTCTGAAAATACTGTTGAAGATGATGAAGCATTTGTAGATTATAAAGCATTATTTAAGGATGAAGAAGAAGATAACGAAGATGTTGATATTACTGAAAATAATTCTTCTGAAGATACTAATAATGACTTATTAAATGATTTATTTGATGATGAAGTTTTTGATGATTCTATAGAAAATGGAGTATTTGATAATAAATTGCTTAGAGGATATATTCCTTATACAGAAAATATAGTTCCTAATACAGATTGTACTGATTTAACTGTAACTTCTGACAATAAGTTGGTGCTTGCAACACAAATTATAACTAAAACTTTTCGTGTTTCTTTTAAATCAATTCTAATTTCGATATCATTAACTATTTTAAATTTATTTATATAGGAGATACTTTTATGTATCTCCTATTTTATACTTTTTATATTTAATGCCCTTAATGCATTTATAATTGCAATAATAGAAACTCCCACATCAGCAAATACTGCCTCCCACATTGTAGATAATCCCATTGCTGCTAATATCAACACAGCTATCTTTATAAATATAGCAAATATAATATTTTGTTTAACAATACTCATTGTCTTTTTTGATAATTTTATTGCATTTACTATTTTAGAAGGTTCATCTGTCATAATTACAATATCTGCTGCTTCTATTGCACTATCTGCACCCAATCCTCCCATTGCAATTCCTATATCAGAAATAGCAAGAACTGGAGCATCATTTATTCCATCTCCTACAAAAACTAATTTTCCTTTTTCAGATTTTGTTTTAAGCAATTCTTCTATTTTTTCAACTTTTCCATCTGGTAATAATTCTGCGAAAACCTTATCTAGTCCAAGTTTATTTGCTACACTCTCACCTACATTTTTTCTATCTCCTGTTAGCATTACTGTTTGTTTTATATTATTTCTTTTTAATTCTTTAATTGCTTTTACTGAATCATCTTTTATTTTATCTGCAATTAAAATATATCCTGCATATTTTTTATTAATTGCAATATATAGAACTGTACCGATTTCTGTACATTTAATAAACTCTATCTTATTTTCACTCATTAATTTATCATTACCAATTAATACATCTTTTTCATTAATTTTGGCAGAAATTCCTAAACCAGATATCTCCTCTGTTTTTAAAATTTGTTTTTCATCAATTTCTTTGTTATAGGCTTCTTTTACAGATTTAGAAATAGGATGGTTTGAATAGTTCTCAGCATATGCTGCTATTTTTAACAATTCATCTTTTGAAATTTCAATTGGTTCTACTTTTTGAACTTTAAAAGATCCTTCTGTTAATGTACCTGTTTTGTCAAATACCACTATTTCTGTATTAGATAATATTTCTAAATAATTGCTTCCTTTAATTAGGATACCCATTTTAGAAGCCCCTCCAATACCTCCAAAGAAACTTAGTGGTACAGATATTACCAATGCACATGGGCAAGATACAACTAAAAATGATAAAGCTCTATATAACCAATCTGAAAAACTCGCATCCTTAATAATAATTGGTGGAATAACAGCAAGCATTAATGCAATTATTACAACTATTGGTGTATAATATTTTGCAAATTTTGTAATAAAATTTTCTGATTTAGACTTTTTACTGCTAGCATTTTCTACTAAATCTAATATTTTACTTACAGTCGATTCTCCATATTCTTTTATTACTTTTATTTTTATAAGGCCATTTAAATTAATGCATCCACTAAGAACTTCGTCTCCTATTGTCACTTCTCTAGGTAATGACTCTCCTGTTAGAGCTTTAGTATCTAGACTTGTTGTTCCTTCTACAACATTACCATCTAATGGTATTTTTTCTCCTGGTTTTACTACAATTAAATCACCTATTTTTACTTCTTCTGGATTTACTTTTTCTATTGTTCCATTTTTATATAAATTTGCATAATCTGGTCTAATATCCATTAAACTAGATATTGATTTTCTGGATTTATCAACTGCATAACTTTGAAATAATTCTCCTATTTGGTAAAACAACATTACCGCAACAGCTTCTGGAAATTCTCCAATTCCAAATGCTCCAATAGTTGCCACAGTCATAAGGAAATTCTCGTCAAATACTTTTCCTCTAAATATATTTCTTATAGCTTTTTTTACAATATCAAATCCTACAATAATATAACTCACAATAAAAATACTATTATTTATCCATATATTATTAAATTCAATTAATATTGCAACTAAAAACAATATGAGAGATAATACAATTTTTATTGCTCTTTTTTTCATTTTGTACCTCCTAAATTTCTTCTATAGTTACATCTGGTTCTTCTTTTTTTATTACTTTTTTCACTTTTTTTATTAACTCCTCTTTATTAATTTCATCATATTCTAATTCCATTCTCTGTGTCATAAAACTAATACTTACACTTTTTACTTCATCTATCTTTTCTATTTTTCTTTCTAATTCAGCTGCACAATTTGCACAATCTAATCCTAAAATTTTAAATTTACTTATCATTTTTAATACCTCCATTTTTATTTTTTGTGTTCTATATGCTCACAACCTATTTCAAATACTTGTTTTACATGATCATCATCTAACATATAATAAACTTCTTTTCCTTCTCTTCTACATTTTACAATTCCACTTCTTCTCAAAGTCCCTAATTGGTGCGAAATAGATGATTTACTCATTCCAAGTACATTAGCGATATCACATACACACATTTCATTATTATCTAATGCAAATAATATTTTTGCTCTAGTTGTATCTCCAATAATTTTAAAAAATTCTGCTAATTTATTAAATAAATCTTGATCTGGCATTTTTTTTATTGTTTCATTAACTACATCTTCATGTATTATATTACAATCACATATAAATTCGTTTTTTGACATTTCTCATCCTCCTTTATATTATGTGTTTAATAATTGAATGGTTACTCAACTTTAATTATAGTATAGTTGAATATATACTCATTTGTCAATACTATTTTTAATTTTTTTCAAAAAAAATTAGAGACCATTATTTGATCTCTAATTTTCCAGTGTTTTTAACACTTATTATTCAATTTCATCATCTTCTTTTACGGTTGGTTCTGTACTAGTACTACCGTTTGAGATATTTTCATCATCTCCTGATAAAGCATTTGTAGGTTCTGATGAATTATTTACTGTATCATTTTGTTGTCCTGTTGTATCTGCATTAACTGTAATTGTTCTTGTTGCTACTTCAAAATTTCCTGCTTTATCTGATATTTTATAGTTTATCTGATAAGTTCCTGGTACATTTGAATCTACTTTTATTCCATTTACTGGATAAATTTCTACTTTTAATTCATCTGCATTTGTATAGTTATCTGATATTTTTGAATGTATATCTTCTACAAAAGCCTCTCCTACTTTTAATTCAACATTTCTATCTATACTTATTGTTGGATTTGTTTTATCTACATATACATAAAATGTACTTACATTTCCTGCTTTATCTATTAATTGAATTGTATATCTGCTTTGTCCACTTACGCTAATAGTAAGTCTTAATACATTATTTGTATATATTTGATACATATTTGTATCTACAGCATCTGCATCAAATCTATTGTTAGTATGAATAGTAGCACCGCTATTATATTCTGTATCTCCAACTTTCATTTTTGGAAGTGTTTTGTCTATAGTAAAGTTAACTGTTTCCTTGTTTCCCGCTTTATCTGTTGCTGTTAATGTATAATTTCCATCTTCACTAAGTACTGTTGTTCCTTGAGTATATTGTTGTTCTGCTCCGCCATTTACTGTATATGTTATTTTATCTAGATTTAAATCTGTTATTTTTATATCTTTTACATCCTCTTTATAGAAACTTCCTTCTGTTACACCAGTTATTTTTGGAGTATCTTTATCTATTCCAAATTCTATTGTTGTTGTATTTCCTGCTATGTCTGTTACAACAAGTGTATAATTTGCTCTTCCTCCTTCTACTGTTCCACTTACATAGTCTTTTGTATTTCCATTATGATCTGTTAATTTGGCCGTATACTCATTTTGATCTTCTATTATTGCGTATAATGCATCAGAATACCATCCTGGTTGTAATTTATTTCCTCTAAAGTCATATAGTGTTACTACTGGAGATTTTGTTTCCAATGTAAATTTATATTCTGTTCTATTTCCTGCTAAATCATATATTTCTAATGTATTTTCTCCTTCTATTGCTCCATAGCTTCCTGGTACTATATCATTAAGGTCACTCCATCTATTATCTTTTAAATCTTTTTCTACTCCATTTAATATTACTTTATTTAACATATAATTGTCTTCTAATTTAAATGATACTTTTGAATATATATTCTTTTCCTCTGTTCCCTTTGATTCTGGTTTTACTGTATATCCTGGTGTTTTTGTATCTAATGTAAATTTATATTCTGTTTTGTTTCCTGCCAAATCATATATTTCTAATGTATTTTCTCCTTCTATTGCTCCATAGCTTCCTGGTACTATATCATTAAGGTCACTCCATCTATTATCTTTTAAATCTTTTGCTACTCCATTTAATATTACTTTATCTAGCATATAATTGTCTTCTAATTTAAATGACACACTTGAATATATATTCTTTTCTTCTGTTCCTTTTGATTCTGGTTTTACTGTATATCCTGGATTTGTTCTATCATATACGACTACACGACCATTGCTTGTTGGTGTTTCTATTGTTTCTTCCATTTCATTTTCTGCAAAATCTACTATATTTGATAC
>CALXJL010000052.1 GCA_944388615.1 uncultured Clostridia bacterium | reverse complement strand
CCTTTGAATATATATTCTTTTCCTCTGTTCCTTTTGATTCTGATTTTACTGTATATCCTGCTCCTGTTCTATCATATGTCACTCCAGTATATGTATTATCATTTATATTTTCATTTGTTAGAGTTACACCTACATTGCCAGCTAGATCTGCATAATCTGAAACTACAACATTAATTTCACCTTCTGTTAATGTTTCTTCATTTTCAGGTATTGTAAAATCTGTCATATATACAAAACTTGTTTCACTTGAAGATTGTTGTCTGAATGTACATGGTAATTTTTCTCCACCATTTATGCTCACTTGTGGTTCTACTGCTAATTTTTCAGCAAATCTTACTATAACACGAATTGTATCTCCATTTTTTACATATTCATAAGTTCCTTTATCTGGATAATTACTAACATTTAATACACCTAAATTTGTATATACTGGTGCTGTTGTGTCTATTGTGAAAGTTACAGTTGCTGTATGTCCAAATTTATCTGTTGCTACAACTGTATATGTACCTTCATCTGAAAATGTTTTTTCTAATTTTCCATTTTCGTTTTTTGAATCTGTTACTATTCCTGTTATTTCTTCTCCATTAACAGTAACTCTCTTTAAGAATTTGTCTGTTATTGTTAATGTAACTTCTTGATATTCATCTTTTCCTTCAGTTAATCCTGAAATTACTGGATTTGTTTTATCTATTGCTGTCCATACATCTGAAGATTTATTTCCAGCTTTATCAAATGCCACTAATTTATATGTTGCTTCATCTGCTAAAGTAAATTCACTATTTGTTTCTCTATATGTTACTCCAGTATCTTGATTTGTAATTTCTACATAATCTAAATTAGCATCATTTACTTTAACATTTATAACTGTTTCTGAATGTTCTCCACTTTTTGGTGTTTCAAATTCAGGCTCTGTTGAATCTATTACAAATGTTACTGCTGTATAATTTCCTGCTGCATCTATTACAATTAGAGTATATTCTCCATCTTCTGTAATTGGTGTTCCTACCACATATTCTGCATCATTTAAAACTGCTATTACAGTTGATAAATCTTCTACAGTTGGTGTTACTTCTGTAGCACTATATGCTGGTACATCTGAAATTACTGGTTTTGTTGTATCTATTCCAAATGTATATACTGTTCTATTTCCTTGTTCGTCTATAACTTCTAATGTGTATATACCATCACCAGTTATTTCTGTTCCACTTATATAGTTTGTTCTATTTCCATTTGAATCTATTAATGTTGCTGTATATGTTGATTCATCTGAAATTGTTGCAGATACACTTCCTGCATACCAAGTATTGTTTTCAATACCCTCTACTCTTGGTGCTGTTGTATCTGTTGTTCCTTGAATGTCTTGTATTGGGTTCGTATTTTCACTAGCTTGAACATTGTTTTGACTAGCATAATTTCTATTTGCAGTTATTAGTTGTGTATTTCTTACTGTAGTTGTTTGTTCTTCAATTTCTGCAATTTCTTCTTCTGTTACAGGTACCTCCTCTGCATTATTTTCATTTTCACTATCATCATTTTGTTGGACATTATCATAATTACTACTTGATTCTCCAAAAGCAGCTTCTGTTCTACCATCATCATTTAAGAATGCTATAGTTGATATTAATGCTATTAAAAATAATAATAGTAATAATAAAATAATAATGACTTTTTCTTGTTTGTTTTTTCGCCATCATTGTTTCTCATAAAAATTCCCCCTATAAACATTTTTTACATCCACATTATATTACGGAAATAGGAATTTGTAAACAATTTTTACATAATTTCTCAAAACTTGTTACTTTTTCCTACTTTTCCTTACGGAACCAATGATTTTGCGACATTATTCGACATTCTTAAATGTTTCTTAAAATCCTGTTCTTGGTAGCTTTTTTTCTATTAAATTTTCCTGTTTTACTATTATTGTATGTTTATCTTCATCCCATACTAAAAGGTCTTTATTTTTTCCTTCTATTCTTGTCCTATTTGTAAAACTGTCTCCATCTTTTACATTTTCTTTTATATTACAAATTATAGATGAATTTAATATAGATTTAAATCCTTTCTCAACTGTTCCAAAATCAAATTTTATTTCTGTTATTATTTCATCTTTTTGTAAAGTAATTTTTTCTAAATCTATAATATTAATTACTAATGTATTTAAATTTTGTGCCAGTAACTTATAATCATTTTTATTAGTTTTATAATATACATTATAATTAAGATTTTGATTATATGTTCCTGTTTGTATTTTATTTATTTTTACATATTCATATGGTAAATAATCATACCATGTAAAATTGTCAAGTGATGTATTTCCTGTATTTTGAATATTAAAATCATATCTAATTTCTTCTTTATTAGCTGTTTGTATTTCACCTGTTTTTTCTATTTTTACATCTGGTTTTTCTGGTTCATTTGTAATATTTATTTCAATTATTTGATCGTTTTCCTTTATTTCTAGCCAATAATCACTTTCATTAAGCACAAAACCTTCTCCTGTTTTTACTTCTTTTAATAGATACATTCCTTTATCTAATTTCTGTGTTATTGCTATTCCTTCTGTATTTGTAATTATTTTTTCAATAAATTTTCCTTCTGTATCAAATACTTCAAACTCTACATTTGGTATTGGATCCCCGGCTTTTATTGTATTATCTAAATTACTATCTGAACTAGTTTTTATTACTTTTATTTTACCTTTTATTCTTTCATTTTCTATCTCTATTTTTGATACTTTATCTGTATCAACATTTACTTTTATTGTTTCTTCTTTCAAAATATGGTTTTCATCTGTTTTTGTTTCTTTAATAAGGTATTCACCTATTGGTAATTTTGATGTAGTAGCGATTCCTTGTTCGTTTGTTTTTATTGTTTCTACTATTTCAGATTTAGAATTAATAATTTGAAACTCTACTCCTTCTAATTTTATTTCATTATTTTCTGCATCTATTTTACACACTTCTATTTGACCTTTTTTCTTTTCATTTCTTATAATAATCTCCTCAGTTTCATTCCAATAAATCTCTGTATAATACGGTTTATCATTCAAATAATATATTTCATTTGTTTTAGTCTCCCTTATCATTATTATTCCTTTTCTAATATTATCTACATATGCTACTCCGTTTTCATCTGTTTTTGTATAATATTTATAACCATCTTCATGTATAATCTCAAATTCTACATTTGGTATTGGAATATTTTTATCGTCTAAATCTAATTTATGTATTATTAGTTTGCCTTTTTTATATTCATTTTCGAATTCTATATTTTTTATTTTGTCTTCTTCTATTATAATGGTTTTTATTTCTTCATTTAATATATAATTTTCATTTGTTCCTATGCTTACTTCTTTAACTTTATATTCACCTATTGGCAGTCTTGATGTTGTAGCTTCTCCTTGTTCATTTGTAACTATTGTTTCAACAACTGAATTATTCTTATCTATTATCTCAAATTTTACACCTTGTAACTTAATTTCTTCATTATCTTTATCTATTTTTATTATTTTAATCTGTCCTTTTTTTCTTTCATTTTCTATTTTTATTTCTGTAAGTTTATTCCATTCAACAATAATATCTTGGTCAACTGCTAATTTATATTCTCTTTTAGTTTTTGTTTCTCTTAATATATAATTACCTGTATTTATATCTTTTATTTCCGCTTCTCCATTTACATCTGTTATTATATGATTTACAATATCTCCTTTTTCATTTAATAAATCAAATTCTACTGCTCCTAATGTTAGATCATTATTATCTTTATCTACTTTTATTATTTTTATATTTCCTTTTTTATGCATATTAGTAATATCCATACTTATTTCTTCATTATATTCAATATCTATTACATGTTCTGTATCATCTAATATGTAATGTTTTCCAGAATCTATTTCAGTTATAATTATTCTACCTTGTTTTAATTTTGTAATACTTATTTCTCCATTTGCATTTGTAACATATTCACCTATATATGTACCATCTTCATATTTTGCATTAAATTTTATGCCAGCTAATCTTTCCCCTGTTTCTTTATCTGTTTTTATTATTTTAATTTTAGATTTATATGCGTCTATATATAGATCTATTGTTTTATAACCTTTTTCATTAGGTACAGAATATGTTACATAATCTTGCGTGTTCGGATTTTTAGAATTTGCATAAAATATTGGATATGTTTTTACTTCTGCATCTGTAATATGTATTTTTCCATTTATATTATAAGTGATACTATTTTTAGGTATTGCTATCTTAAAGTTTGAATTTGTCATATTACTTGTCTCATTTTGATTATTATCCATTATTTTACTTCCTGCTGGAAAATTTTCAATTCCTACTTTATAAGATGATAAAGCTTTATTTGCTGTAATATTGTATTTTTGTACAATATATTTTACACCATTTATTGTTTCTTCTACTAATTCCCCATTTTTATTAATATTTAAGACTGGTTTCATATAATTTTCAGTTCCACTATATCCAAAATCATAAATATTCTGCGATACCTCTAATACTTTAGCACTTCTTCTTTTTACTTCTTCTAATGACAAATTATCATATCTTCCTACTCTTGTTGCTATTTCATATTTTTCTTTTGGCGAAATATTTTCTGCCATACAATGAACTGCTGTTTTGGTTGCATAATATAAATCATCGTCACATTCTAAGCCCCAGTCCCAATATGATGTTCCCATATAGCCTTTATATAACATTCTCCATAAAACATTATCTGATATTTGATTGACTGTTACATCATATGAATCTCCTGCTCCCATTCCAATTCCATCTTTTTCTGGCTCTACACAGAATGCCGGATACTTTTGTCCATTTGCATCTCTATAATAAACATATACTACTGTTTTCATCATGTCTTGTCCTTTAACTTTTAATAATGATGCACATGTATGATCTTTTACTAAATTTATGGTTTCATTTTCTGTTAATGCTTTTACATATCCTGTTGATATATTAGTTAATAAAATAATTGTTATTATTAATATTGTTAAAAATTTTTTTATTTTCATACTTCCTCCTTTTTTATTTTATATGCTGCATATAAACACAAAAGGACAAATAAGAAACAACATTGTTTCCTATTTGCCCCCTGTTTTTTTATTACTATACATTATTTTCATTGATATTTCAAGCATTTTCGTATATCAAATAATTTCATTATTCGACATTATTATCTATTTGTAGACCCAAATCCACTTATTCTTTCCCCTTCTGCAGAATCATCATCCACTACTAAATATTTTTGGAATATTGCTTGAGCTATTCTCTCACCTTTTTTTATAATACAATCTTCTTCTTTTATATTATAAAAAGCTACCATAATAGCACCATCATTATCTGGATTTCCGTAATAATCTTTGTCTATTACTCCTATACTATTTGCAAGTATTAAACCTTTTTTCCCTGGATTAGAACTTCTATTAGCTAATATTAAAACTTCATCATCTTGCATATATGCTTTTAATCCAGTTTTAACTAAAGTTGGTTTCATTCCTTTTTTAAAAGATGGTATAACACAATCTTCAGCAGCTTCTATATCATAACCAGCAGAGTATTTTGTTTTTCTTTCTGGTAAATTTATTTGCATATTTTCAAATCCTTTTGCTACTTCAAATCCTCTTTTTCTTTCCATTTATTTTCTCTCCTTTTTTCTGTGTTTTTTATATAGTATATCTGAAAATAAAAAAAGTCAAGCTAAAATTTGTATACCTACATTATATTTATTCATACAATATAATAAATGGCTTTATTTGCTATTTTCAACATATGATGATGGAGGTTTTACAGGATGGATAAGAAATGTTTTGCTCTTTCTGAGCTTGAAATAAATAATACTGCTAAAATAGATTCCATAAATACTTCTAATAATATTAAAAGAAGACTTTTAGATTTAGGTTTAGTTTCAAACACTCCTATTACAGCAATTTTCAGAAGCCCTTTTTCAGATCCTACAGCATATCGTGTTCGAAATACTGTAATAGCACTTCGAAAAGAAGATGCAAATTCAATTTTTGTGTATAGATAATGAGAGTTACTATTTCTCTCATTATTTATATTTTTACTATTTATCACTTAATTTAATTTTTATCATATTATTTAAAGAGGTGATTATATGGGGCTTTCATGGAATTCTACTGGAAGGAAATTATTAGATTCTGATAATTTAGATTATAATAGTGATTTTATAATTAATTTGGCTGGTAATCCTAATGTTGGCAAATCCACCATTTTTAATAGCTTAACTGGACTTCATCAACATACTGGTAATTGGCCTGGAAAAACTGTATCTAATGCAAGTGGAATAACTACTTTTAAAAATAAAAATTTTTTATTAATTGATATCCCTGGTACATATTCAATAATGTCTAATTCTGAAGAAGAAGAAATTGCAAGAGATCACATATGTTTTGCAAAAGCTGATGCCACTATAGTTGTGCTTGATGCTACTTGTTTAGAAAGAAATTTAAATTTAGTTTATCAAATTTTAGAAATCACTCCAAATGTTATTGTATGTATTAATTTAATTGATGAAGCTAGAAAAAAAGGAATTATTATTGATACTAAATCTTTAGAAAATATATTGGGTGTTCCTGTTGTTTCGACTATTGCAAAAAAGAAAAAAACATTAACTAATTTAATGAAAACAGTTTATTCTATTTGTAATAAAGAAAAAACTCTTTCTCCTAATCTTGTTACATATAATCCTGTTATTGAAAATTGCATTCAGTTAATGCACAAATATATCATTAAAATTATTCCCAAAGAGAAAGAATATCTAGCAAGATGGATTAGTTTAAAAATTATAGAAGGTAATACAAAAATCATCACATCAATTGAAAAGAATTTGAATATTAAAATTTTGAATAATGAAAAAATTACTAGAATTTTAGATGAGATTTCTTGTTTGCTTTGTAATATAGATCTTTCAACTGATAGTTTTAATCAAAGTATAATTTCTAGTATAATGCACTCTGCTGAAAAAGCCTGCTCTAGCTGTGTATCTTATAGCGAAAATTATAACTCTACTAAAACAAGTAGAATCGATTCTATATTGACATCTAAAAAATATGGTATTCCTATTATGATTGTTTTTTTAGGTTTAATATTCTGGCTGACAATTACAGGTGCCAATTATCCATCTGAATTATTATCAAGCTTTTTTACTTTTATACAAGATAAATTATATATTGGATGTGAATTTTTACGTTTTCCTAATTGGCTTACTAGTTTATTAGTTGATGGGGTATATCAAACAGTTTCATGGATTGTTTCTGTAATGCTTCCGCCTATGGCAATATTTTTTCCATTGTTTACTTTATTGGAAGATCTTGGATATCTTCCTAGACTTGCTTTTAATTTAGATAATTGTTTTAGAAAAAGTGGCACTTCCGGTAAACAGGCACTTACCATGTGCATGGGAGTGACAAAATGGTATTTTTTTTTAATAAAATGACTGTAAAATTCAATATAAATTTTACAGTCTTAAAGAAATATTTACTGTTCGCTTGTTTTTACCTGTAAAATATTGTAATATAATGGCAACCTTTCTCTTGAAAAGGTTAGTCTTTTCTTAAGACGGAAAGGGGGTCTATATATGTCCATCGGTGATGCAATTCTTTGTTTAGTTGATAAATTGCTAGATGAAAGGGAAAAAGTTATTAGACTTGAACTTTCACAGCAGTTTCAACAAAATGAAAATGAGTAAGCAGGCAAAGACTAATTGTAGACATACATAAGTCAGTAGAGTAGATTTCGCGGTCTACTCTATTTTTGTGCAAAAAATAAGTATGTGCATTCGCGGATACACATACAATCTATAAAATGTCCATCGGTAACAGACATATTTATTTTGTAACTAAATAATAACATATTAATTTATATTTGTCAAATGTAACTTTTTAATACTGTAACTTTTTAATACTCAAATTCCCTTGAATCAGATATATCCATATTTATTACTTCTTTAGTATTTAATAAAATTTGTAATTCTGATTTATCTTGAGTTTCTTTAACAATTATTTTATCTAAAAATATTTCAATATACTCTTCTAAATTGCTTTCAGTCACATTAAGATTTTTATAGATACTTTCTTTTAAAACATCTAGATATTGTTTTCGATTTTGCTTCTTTTTATCTTGTTTTTGCATTTCTTCTAATTTTACTTTTAAATCTGTTATTTGTTTTTCAATAATTATATTTTTTGACTTTAAATCCTCTTTTTTTAAAATATTATCTAATGCTAAATCGAGTAATTTTTCTTTTTTACTAATAAGGTTTTCAATTTCATTTTGTAATTCTAATTTTTTTGTATTAGCTTCTTGTTTATATAAAATTTCATTGTAAAAAGAAAGCAATTCTTTGCTGATTTCATTTTTATATTTTTCATAAGATTTAAAAACACTAAGTAAAATCTTATAAACATCTTGTTCCAAAACAAAGGATGTACGGCAGTTTTTTCTACCAGTATCATTATAATCTTTACACATCCAATGAATACAATCTTCTTTTGTTTTATAATGTTTAACTTTTCTAACAAATCCACATTGGTGTTTTTCACAATATATTTTTCCGGATAAAGGATACTTTGTTTGATGTTTTTGATACATGCTTGATGATTTACTTCTACTTAATAACTTTTGATTTGCTTTTTCCCATAATTCTTTACTAACAATCGGTGGTACTACAAGATTATCTTCATATATTTTCCATTCAGAAGGATTATTAAAATTTCTCTTTTTACTTCTATAATCTATAACTGTAGACAATCCTCCTGTATAAAACCCTTTATATTTAGGATTTTGTATAATCTTCTTTAAAGTATTTTGGTGAATTGGATTTCCATTTCGATTTAATATTCCTTTACTTTTCAAATATAAAGATAAGTTCTTTAACCCTATTTTTTTATCATTAGTATAAACTTCAAAAATCTCTTTTACAACTTTTGATTCTTTTTCATCAATCACTAATTTACCATCATCTTTTTTATATCCCCAAATATTGTTTGTTCCAAGAACTCTTCCTTTTTCAAGAGATCTTTTTAATCCAAATTTCGTTCTTTCTGATAATTTTCTGACTTCATCTTGTGCCATACTGGACATTATTGTAAGCCTTAATTCTCCATCATTAGAGGCTGTTATAATATTGTCAGATGTAAAATACACACAAACATCATATTCTAATAATTTTCTTGTATAAAATAAACTATCAATAGTATCTCTTGAAAATCTTGATACTTCTTTTGTTACTATTAGATCAAATTTTTTATTTTTTCCATCTTCTATCATTTTCATAAAGTTTTCTCTTTTTCTAGAGCTTGTTCCAGAAATTCCCTCATCTATGTAACCATCTATAAATTGCCAATTTTTGTTTGATTTAATATATTCTTTAAAATAGGTAATTTGATTATCCAGAGAATGAAGTTGTTCTTCTTTTTCTGTTGAAACTCTAGCATAATATGTTACTTTAAGTGGTAAATCAAAAATTGTTTTGCCGTTTTATAAATTCATTTTTCATCTCATATAAGGTCATTTGATTCTCCTTGTACAATTAGCTTTTCAATGCTTTTATCTGATTCATATATTAATCTTAATAATTTATTTTTAACTAATCTATATGTATTTTCATCTATTACTTTTTCCTTATATAGTTTTTGATTAATTATATTTTCAATATTATATTTTATAAAATTTTCTTTCATAATCTATATATATTAAATTTTTAAATATATTATTCATTATTTTTTATATACGCAAAAATTAAAAGAGCATACCAAAGTATACTCCTAATTCGGTTTTATTTTTCTTTTAAATATCTTTTTAAAAGAAATGTTAGAAAATATGGAAAAGTATAAAATTTGCCATTAAATCCAATGTTTTTATTACATAATTTTATACCATATTTAATGTCCTTATATTTTCCACTATCTATTAAATTATTTAAAGAAGCTGTCGCATTATCATTTGCTTTTACTTCAACAGGAATTAGTGAAGTAGTATCTCTTACCATAAAATCCATTTCTAATTTTTTACTATCATCTTTATAAAAATATAAATCATATCCAGCCTTTACAAGCATATCTCCCCCAAT
>CALXJL010000051.1 GCA_944388615.1 uncultured Clostridia bacterium | reverse complement strand
ATGTTTAACTGTTTAATAAACCATTCCTATTTATTGGAAATATTACAATCTTGTAATAATCGATGAAATTACCCTGATAATATGATTAAATATATTGAAGATAACTTAACAAATAATATAAATATGAATGAACTTGCAAAGATAGTAGGAATTTCAGCAAATTCATTACAACGTATATTTGCATTTATAACAGGTATAACAATTAAAGAATACATTAAAAAGAGAAGACTTAGTAGAGCTTTTGAGGAAATAAAAAATACAAATATAAAAATAATCGATGTGGCAATAAAATATCAATATAATTCTACTATTTCATTTGATAGATCTTTTAAAAAGGTATTTGGTATAACTCCAATCGAATGTAGAGAAAAAAATATTACATATAAACAATTTCCAATTATTACATTTAAAAATGAAGAAGAATATCAAATACTAAATTATAAAATAGAATATTTAGAAGAAACTGAAATATATTATTATAAAACTGAAACAAATAAAAAAATTGATTTATTATATAAAATTAGAGAGATATATAATTATTTGAAAGAAAATGGTATTCATGAACAATTAAAAAAAGAAGAACAATATGCAATATCTACTTATAATAATGGAAAACATTGCTATATGGTAGGAAGTAAAACGAAATACACTTCTAATGAAAAGATTAAGATTCCAGCAGGGAAGTATGTTGTATTTGAAGTTGGAACTAGAGAACAAAAAGATATTGTAAATATGGAAAATAATATTTACTCAAGATGGTCTCAATCAACTACCATAAATATAGATAAAGATTTTTCTATAGAATATTATCAAGGTGAAAATTGCTATATTTATTTGCCAATAGCAAACTAATAAAACCATAAACAAATTTTGCAACAAATTTGTTTATGGTTTTATTAATATTATTGTTATAGTAATAAAAAAGTGTTATGGAGGGGTATTATGGACAAAGAATATAGGGTAAAAGGAATTGAAAAAATATTAGAAAAAGTAAACATAGAAGAGTTGGCTAAATATTATGGAGTAGATATTAATTCTGATTTTGAAAAAATAATATCAGCATCATTTCAAGAAATGGGTATTCCAAATAATTCAGAAATAGGAATATATGTTGCTTTAACAGCGGAAGAATATGATAAAAGATTAAAAAAACGAGAATCACTAAAAACACAAGATATTGCATTTGAATTTTATAAAAATGATGAAAGAAAAAGAGCAATGTATGGAATTAATTATAATATAGCTCCTTGCCAATGGGATAGTGATTCAAATAAAATTATTCAAGGTACTTTTGGAAATGTGTTATATTTTACAGTAGATGAACCAATAAGAGAATCAATATTAAAAAATATGCGAGCAAGATTGAGAGATTTTGTAGGTGGATGTCATTATAATGGTTTAATAATGGGAAAGTGTTTTTATGAAGAACATAAAGATGAATTATCTAAATATAGTCCTAGTAAAGATAAAATAGAAGCAGTTGATAAGTATATTAATAATTTTATAAATGAATTTGAAGATGTTAAATTTTCAGGAGGTTATGGACCTAGAGAAAAATATCAAGAAACTGATGCAATTAAAAAAGAAAAAGCTAATAGTGAAAAAATTATTTTAACTTTAACAGGAAAAAATAATATAGATGAAGTCAGTTTAAAAGATTTCATAAATCTCAAAAGAAGATTAGAAAAAGAGGAAAGAGAATTACAAGAGGCATTTGAAGAAAGGTTTGCAGGACAAAATGATGAAAGAGGAAATTAATTATGAATAAGATTATAGAATTTATAAAAAGATTATTTAATAAGAATATATTAGCTTTAAATGAAGGAAGTATTTCAATAAATGAAAAAAATTCTAATAAAAAGGAGAATTTTTTAAATAATATTAAGGTTGAAAATGAAGAAAACGATATATTATTATTACAAATTAAAATAGAACAAGGAATAATAGATGAATGTGATTTGAATGATAAACAAATAATAAAAATGAAAAAGTTATACTATAATCAAATTTCAAATTTGTTGGATTCTATAAATGAGTATAAATTAAAAATAAAATGGGGATAAACACATTAAGTGTTATCCTCTACTCAATTATTGTTTTAGTTCTTGTTGCATAGCAATAATATGTTTTTTTATTATAAAAAGTTCATTATCGATATTTTGAATATCTTTTTTAAAATATTCTGTCATTTCATCAACTTCTGTTTCATTTAATTCACTTGTACCTAATTCTCCAAGAAGTAATTTTTCAGCTAAAATCTTTTTTTCATTTTCTCTTTCAAATTTTTCTTTTAAATTATCATCGTTCATAAAATCACTGCTTTTTTGTTCCTTTTCAGTAATTTTTGTTTCTTTTATGTTATATGGTTTATTCCCGAGAAATAGTTTTTTAAAGAAATTTTGAATTTTATACAATAATCCGTTTGTTGGAATTAATTTATTGTTCATCAAAATCTACTCCTTGCTTTTCATTTGTTTTAGTTTTTTTCACTTTTTTTATTGATAATTGTTCTTCATATTCCTGTTCTAATTTTTTTGCTTCTTGTAATGTTTGTCTTTTTTCCAAATCTTGTCTTATTAAAATAGCTAAATTTCTCTGCTTATCATTTCCATATTGCATATCAATTGTGCCTATAATCTCTAAAGCCTCGTCTAATTTTGGATATTTTTCTCTATATCTTTCTTTCTCTTCTTCTTTTTGTAACTCTAAATATGGTTTTATTATATCTTGCCTTGTTGAATGTAATTTTGTAGCTAACTCGCATTCTAAACTCTCCTTAGCACCTCGAACCGGATGTCTTTTGTTTTTTTCTATCCATTCATTTATTCTTAATATATTTTCTAAATATATTGGGATATATAATCTATCTATATCACATAATATATTTGCTAATTCATTTACTTCAGGATACCTTTGAATATAACGCTCTTTATCTTGTTTAGTACTCAATTGTGAATATCCCTTAACTATTTTTCTAATTCTACGAAGAGCAGTCCCAAGCTTTTTTTCTTTTACATCTTTTGATTTGGCTGATGGCTTTTTTGGATATTTTTGTGTTTCCATCCATTCATATATTTTCTTTGCTTGTCTCAAGTGAGGGGATTTATTTATTTCTATTTCATTAAACAGACCCATAATTTCATCTATATATGGATATTTTTTCTTATACTCTTCTTGTTCCTCTTTTGTTTGTAATTGTAAATACGGATTTATTTTATCAGTTTTTATTGTCTGATAAGCTATTGCTAATGTTTTTTCTTCTACATTTTTAGAACTTTTAGATGGTGGTTTCGTATCACCAGAATTATCCACCCATTTTTTTATTTTTCTCATATTTTTTAAATGCACAGGTATGACAATTTCATCAATTTCTCCTATAATAGTAATAACTTCATCTACATAAGGATATTTCTTCTTGAATTCTGTTCTTTTTTCTTCTGTTTGTAACTGTAAATATGGTTTTATTAGATTCTGTCTAATTGAACGTAACATTTCTGCTAAACCTTTTTCTTCAATTTTAGTTCTTGATGGATATCTTGGTTCTTCTAATCTCTCTATCCACTTTTTAATTTCTACAGCATTAGTTAAATAGTCACCTTTACTAATAATTTTTATTGTTTCATTAAATAAATCTAAAAATTCTTTTGTTTCTCCTTGTATTCTAAAAATATCTATATCTTCTACTTCAGTATCTCCATCCTGACCACCAATTCCAATATTACTCTCATCTACATTTTTAATTTCATTTGTTCTTCTATTAATTTCTACATCTAAATTATTCTTTAAATAATTATTAACTAAGTCAAATATTATTGTTTTTTCTCTTGAAGTATCTGATGATAAAGCTCTACCTAATTGTTGCAAATAAATTATTCTTGAATCTGTTGGTCTTGCCATTATAATACCTGAAATATCATCAATATGAAATCCTTCATTTAACATTTCAATAGAAAATAATAATTTTATGTGTTCTGATTTTGAGTTTTCAAAATTTTCAATGTTTTCTTTGTTTGCTTTTTCTGTATAACCTTCTCCAGAAAAAACAGAATATATTTCTGGCTCTGTGTCTATAGAAGAAAACCACTTTTTTGCTTTGCTCATAAGCTCGTCCATATGTTTTTTGTCTTTACAAAAGATTATATATTTTCCATTTTTTTTCTTTATATATTTTTCAAAAAGTTCTGGTATTCCATCTGCTTGCTCTACTATTTTTCTCATTCTATTATATTTATCTTCTAACTCTTTTTTCTTTGACACATCTTTGCAATTTGCTATAGATACTCTTATTCCTTCTAAGTGTTCTATTAAAGCATAATCACATTTTACATATGTTGGTGATTTTACAATACCTTTTATTAATGCGTCTACTAAAGTTAATTCATAATCAACATTTCCTTCAAATAGTTCATCAACAACATTTTTATCATCCATTCTATCAGGTGTTGCTGTTAATCCTAAAATTTTAGCATTTGGATTTTTTTCTAGTAATGTATTGATTCGTTTTCCCCATTTATCTGCACCAGTTCTATGTAACTCATCCATAATTATAATATCAGAATTTAATCTTGACATTTGTTCATCTTTAACTTTTAGTAAAGATGGATATAACATTATCTTTAAATTTGGAAAATAATTTTCTGCTATCATTCTTGTTGTTCTTTCTTTTGTAGGCTCTTCACCAACAACATATCTAGCAATATAGTTATACATTTGATTTTTAATTGTTTTTGTTGGTGCCATAAATAAAATTCTTTTATCTTTATTATCTGCCATAAGTTGTAGTGTTATAAAAGATTTTCCACAACCTGTAGGAATTACAACAGAAGCTTTGTTTCCATTTTTATATGCTCTTTGCACTAATTTATAAGCATCTTGTTGATGTTTTTGTAAACCTAATTCTGGTTTTCCTTCTATTATCATAATGTACCTCGTTTCTATTATTTAGTTTCTGCAATTTACAATTATATTCATACCACAAAACAATATTTTTCTCAATAGACTAATGGTAAGAAGTATCAGCTAAATGAATATGAATTAGAAAATGCTTTTCAGCAAAGTATTAAAGATATAAAAGCAGCATAGCCTTTAAACTATGCTGTTAAAGCCTAAAGGAGCACTTCACCAATAAATGTCCTTATTGTAAGTACTCTTTACAGTTGATTTCTTGTTTTTCGTTTGGTGTAACGATTTAATCTTTTGGTGGAGATGAGGAGAGTCGAACTCCTGTCCAATATCCCTTCCATACAAACTTCTCCGAGCGCAGTTTATTATCAAATTCCTAATTAAATAAGTCAATAAACAAACTATATTTAATAGTAGCTAAAAAATACCCGCTATTTCCTTAGCAAAAAATAGGTTCGTTTCCCACTAAGTCGGCGCCTTTATTATAAACGTGGGAATTTATAACAAGACGTTGCTGCAAAATTAGGCAGCAAATGCTAATTCTCTATTATCAGCGTTTATATTTAATTTCTCGTTTTTATAGTGGCCAACGAGAATCCACTGCTCGCTATTCATACTTCTAGAATACTGTCGAAAACCATTTACATCCCCATGTAAACTCTAATATTTATTATAAACTAAATTTTGTGTTTTTTCAAGGCTAATATTTAGGCAATTTATAACATTATATGAAAATACGAAAAATATATTAAAAAAATAATTAGTAAATATGGAAAAAAAATCTTAAATAAAGTATAATCGGATTATAAAAAATAAAGGAAGTGATTTTAATTTGGAAAAAAACGAATTAGAAAAATTAAAAGATATTGCAGTTAAAGTAAGAAAAGGAATTTTAAATGCTGTATATAATGGAAAATCAGGACATCCGGGTGGTTCATTATCAGTAGCAGATATTTTAACTGTTCTATATTTTAAGGAAATGAATATAGATCCTAAAAATCCTAAAATGCAGGACAGGGATAGATTAGTATTATCTAAAGGACATTGTTCGCCAGCATTATATAGTGTACTTGCCAATAGAGGTTTTTTTGGTGTAGAAGAACTAAAAACTTTTAGAAATTTAAATAGTAGACTTCAAGGACATCCTGATATGAAAAATATTCCGGGAGTTGATATGACAACAGGATCATTAGGTCAAGGTCTGTCTGTATCAAATGGTATGGCAATTGCAATGAAATTAGATAATTTAAATTCTAGAGTATATTGTATAATGGGAGATGGTGAAATAGAAGAAGGTCAAGTATGGGAAGCAGCTATGACATCTTCAAAATATAAATTAGACAATTTATGTGTTTTTGTAGATAATAATAATCTTCAAATAGACGGAACTATAGGAGATGTTATTGGATTAAATAATATAAAAGAGAAATTTGTAAGTTTTGGATTTTATGCATTAGAAATAGATGGAAATGATATTGAGCAAATTGTAGAAGCTTTAGAAAAAGCAAAAACAATAAAAGATAAACCAACGGTTATAATAGCTAAAACTGTAAAGGGAAAAGGAATTTCATATATGGAAAATCAAGTGGGATGGCATGGTAAAGCTCCAAATGAAGAAGAATTTAATATTGCAATTAAAGAATTAACTAAATAAAAGTTTATGAGTTTTCTATAAAACTTAAATTTAAATATGTGAGGAAATAATATGTTAGATAAAAAAGTAGCTACTAGAAAAAGTTATGGATTGGCTTTAAAAGAGCTAGGAGAAAAAAATCAGAATATAGTTGTACTAGATGCAGATTTATCTGGTGCAACTAATACGAATATTTTTGCAAAATCATATCCTGATCGTTTTTTTAATATGGGAATAGCAGAACAAGATATGTTTTCCACTGCAGCGGGGGTGGCGAGTCTAGGAAAAATTCCATATGCTAGTACATTTGCAGTATTTGCAGCAGGTAGAGCATATGATCAAATAAGAAATAGTATTTGTTATCCAAAATTAAATGTAAAAATTTGTGCAACTCATAGTGGTGTAACAGTTGGAGAAGATGGTGCAACACATCAAATGCTAGAAGATATAGGTCTTATGAGAGGATTACCTAATATGACTGTTATTTCTCCATCTGATGATACACAAACTAAATGGGTTATTGAAGAAATAAGTAAAATAGATGGTCCTGTTTATGTGAGACTTGCAAGATTGGAAACTCCAATAATATATGATGAAAATCAAAAATTTGAAATTGGAAAAGCAGTGCAGATAGGAGATGGAACAGATGCAACAGTTATTGCAACTGGTGTAACAGTTTCAGAAGCTATAAAAGCAATGGAAAATCTAAAAGAAGAAGGAATAAATATTAGAGTTTTAGATATCCATACTATAAAACCTATAGATAGAGAAAAAATAATTAAATCTGCTAAAGAAACTAAAAGAATTATTACTGTGGAAGATCATAGTATAATAGGAGGAATTGGAAGTACAGTTTGTGAAGTACTTTCAGAAGAATATCCTACTAAAGTTACAAGAATGGGAATAAAAGATACTTTTGGAAGATCTGGCAAAGGTATAGAATTAATGGGATATTTTGGTATAGATTCAAATGCAATTATAAATGAAATAAAAAAAGAGATTTAAAATATAAAGTTATAATAAAATGAATCCAAGTTATTAAAGTTTTTTAGTAATAATTTGGATTCATTATAATAAAGGTCTGTCCAGGAATGCCCAAAATGTCCACTTGGGGACAGACCTTTATTATAAGAGTTTTACATTTGGGCAATATTCATTGAAGATATAAAACCAAATGCATCATATTCAAATGAAACATTATAAAAAAAATCAATATTTAATCTAGATTTAATTTCTTCTATAGTAGATGTATCTGATCCAGAAAGATCATTAAAATTTACTGTAATAATATTATAATAATCTGTATCTGAACTTACGGATTCACTAATATCTTTATGATTTAAATTATTATTATTTATAAAATCTAATAAAGTTATAATATTACTACTATTATTTCTTCCTATATATGATTCTAAAGAAATATTAGAAGCTGTACTTGCAGAATCATATAATCCGTATAGAGTTTTCATCAAAATTATCAGCAGAGCTTAAGTCTACATTCTTTTTATTTTTATTAACAAAATATACTATAAAGCAAATTATCCCTAATAAAAATAAGATTGTAATAATTATTTTTATTTTATTTATTTTTTTCATGGTTTGTCTCCTTTGATTTTATAATGAAATATTAACATATATACATACAAAATGTAAATAATTTCTACATAGTTTTTAAAAAATAGTATTGCAAATAAATTAGTTTATTGTTATTATAGAGTAGATAAAAAATATGATGTCGAATTATATACTTTACGGAAATAGATAAACAAAAGATTTTATGACTAGAAAGGATTGTTAGTTATATGATAGAATTTAGAAATGTGAATAAAACTTATGATACAGGAACAGAAGCGGTTCATAATGCGAACTTTAAAATACACAAAGGAGATTTCACTTTTTTAGTAGGTGCATCAGGTTCTGGAAAATCTACACTTATTAAGCTAATACTTAAAGAGGAAGAACCTACTTCAGGAAATATTATAATAAATGGAAAAGATACTACTTTCTTAAAACCTAGTAAAATTCCATATTTAAGAAGAAGTATGGGAGTGGTTTTTCAGGATTTCAGATTATTACCAGATAAAACTGTTTATGAAAATGTAGCATTTGCTATGTACATAGTTAAAGCTACACCTAAACATATAAGAAGACAAGTTCCTATGGTGTTATCTTTAGTAGGATTAAGTGGAAAAGCTAAAATGTATCCAAATGAATTATCTGGAGGAGAACAACAAAGAGTGGCACTTGCTAGAGCTTTGGTAAATAATCCAGCGATGCTAATTGCAGATGAACCTACAGGAAATTTGGATCCTGAAACTGCTTGGGATATAATGAATTTGTTAAATGAGATTAATATGAGAGGGACTACAGTTGTAGTTGCAACACATGCAAAAGATATTGTGGATAAAATGCAAAAAAGGGTAATTCAAATAGAAAAAGGTAATATAGTAAGGGATGTAGAAAAAGGAATATATCAAACAATGGAACAAGAAGATGAAGAACCTAATTTTAGACATGGTATATTGTAATTAATAAATAAATCAAATAAAAAAAGGTGGTTTTAATAGTGAATTATAATGTTTTTGGATATTTATTAGGGGAAGGTTTTCGAAACTTTTTAAAAAACAAAAAATCAACAGGAGCATCATTAATGATTATGTGTGCAACAATGTTAATATTTGGCCTTTTCTTTATAATAGGTGAGAATGTTAATAATATAATGAGAGAAATAGAAACACAACAAGGAATACAAGTATTTTTGGTAAAAGATGCAACAGAAGAACAAATTACTCAATTTGGAGAAAAACTTAGATCTTTAGATGGAGTAAATAAAGTAGAATTTGTTTCAGAAGAAGATGCTCTAAATCAGGTAAAAGAGCAAATGAAAGATAAACAATTTCTATTATCAGGATATGATGAAAATAATCCATTTTCTGCATCATATATTGTAACACTTACAGATTTAACTTTAAGTGATCAAGTAAAAACGCAAATTTCATCATTTGAAAATGTAAAAAATATACAAAGTAGAGATGAAACAATAGCTGCGTTGATAAAAATAGCTAATGGAGTAAGGATTGTTTCTGGAATTATACTAGTATTATTAATTGTTATATCAGTATTTATAATTGCAAATACAATAAAACTTACAGTGCATGCAAGAAGAAAAGAAATATCAATTATGAAATATGTAGGTGCAACAAATGGATTTATAAGATGGCCATTTATAGTAGAAGGTATAATTATAGGAGTTGTAGCAGCCCTTATATCAATATTAATACTTGGAGTTTCTTATAATTTAATAACAGATAATATTATGAATTCAGCAATTGTAAGTGCAATAAATATGAGTTTATTAACTTTTTCAGATATGTTTACTCTTATAATAGCAGTATATTTAGGACTAGGAATCGGAATTGGAACATTAGGAAGTGTAATTTCAATGAGGAAATATTTGGAAGTATAAAAAATAAAAAGAAAAGGAAGTTGAAAAAATGAAAGTAAAAAAAATAATAGTACTATTATTAGTAGCAATATTGTTAGCAAATTGTAATATTTTTTTAGTTAATGCAGC
>CALXJL010000050.1 GCA_944388615.1 uncultured Clostridia bacterium | reverse complement strand
CCTATTCTCCAACCACCGTATTGATTCCAAGCAGCAACTTCGACAATACCCGATTCTACAGCAATAATTGGAGTCCCAATACTTCCCATCATATCATTACCTAGATGTAATCTTTTATATCCATAACTTCTAGAATTACCAAAATCCCTGTAATGACTAAAAGAATAGTTTTTGGCAATAGGGGAGAAGGCTTTAATTCCATATACTGTTTCGTATATTTTATTTCCATTTTCATCTTCTTTTTCTAGTGAATATTCTCCAATATATTCATCAAAAATAGTGCTATATACTTCATGATAATAGTTATAATATTTTGAATTTGTAGTCATTTCTTCAATAGTAATTCCTTTTTGTAATTCTGATATTAATGTATCTAAATCTTTTGAATTAAACCTAGTAAAATCTCCTCCATACTTACTAGCAAGATATGCTAATATCTCAGCAAAATTAAACTTTACAATTGAATTGGAATCTTTGTGTGAGTCAATATCTAATTTTGCTATTTTAGTTAATATACTTGAATTTATATTAAAATCGACCCATTTTATATAGGAATTTTCAGCAAATGATATATTAGGGAGCATTACTATGAGTATAAATATCATTAAAATAATCTTTTTACTAATATACAAAGTTCATCACCTTATATATGTATATTATATTAAATAATAAAAATGATTATTTTCTGAATTTACTTATAAATTAGCTAATGGGTTACTTTCAACAGCATTTCTAACTTGAGAATTATCTACATGAGTATAAATTTCAGTAGTAGAAATACTTTCGTGTCCTAATAATTCCTGAAGAGCACGAATATCTACATTTCCATATTGATACATAAGGGTCGCAGCAGTATGTCTAAGTTTATGTGTAGAATATTTAGTAGTATCAAGTCCAGCTTTTGCAAGTTCTTGTTTTACAATATATTGTACAGTTCTGTTACTAATTCGTTCACGTCTTTCACTTAAAAACAATGCATCTTTATCACTAGCTTTTACATAATCATGTGGTCTTACTTTTAGATATTCATTAATTGCATTTACACAAGCTTTGTTAAGATAAATTGTTCTTTCTTTATTACCTTTACCAATAACAGTTAGTCTATTTTCACTAAAATCTATGTCTTTAATATTTATTCCTATAAGTTCAGACAAACGCATCCCACAATTCAAAAATAACGTTATTATAGCAAAATCTCTTACTCGATTTCTATCACTATTATCAGTTCTTTGAATAGTAGCAGCATTTAATAATTTTTTACTATCTTCTAATGAAAGATATCTAGGAATTCGTTTATCTAATTTAGGCGTTTCTAAATTTTGAGCAGGATTTATTTCTAACATATTAGTTTTTTGGCATAAATAATTAAAAAATACTCTAATACTTGAAACTTTTCTAGCTCTTGTGGCAGGTTTACTTTTAAAATTATTAGTTAGATAAAATAAAAAAGCATGTATATCATCAAGTTTAATTCTTTTAAGAGTATCAACAGTAATATCTTGTATATCTATATTTTTTAAATCAGTTTCTTTTGTTAATTTAAAATGATATTTAATATATCTTAAAAACATATTTAAATCATAATTATATTCTTTTATTGTATTGGGTGATTTGTTTAAAATAGTTGAACTATAGTCTAAAAATGAATTTAAGAAATATGGGTTTTTATCCATGTCTATCATTGGTATCACATCCTTTAACAAATATAATATCATTAAATAGGATGTGATGGAAGAGATATTTATAAAATTATTTATAATATATATTGCAAGAGAAAAGTCGTATTGATATAATAAATAAGATTTTTAGGAGTGGTAAAAAAAGTTATGAATATAATGAAACCAATTATAAATACTGAGCTTGAAGTAAATAATAAATCATTGTTAGAATTATTAGATAATAGTAGTAAATCAGAAGAAGATATAATAGATATTCATTTAAAAGATGAAATAATAACTAATTTGGAATATAGTAAAATAGAGTTTAAAAGATGTAAATTTACAAATTGCAGAATTTTATCTTCAAAACTAGAAGGATGTTATTTTTCTGATATAATATTTGAAAATTGTGATTTATCTAATACATCTTTTAATGAATCTAATTTTATAAGAGTGAGTTTTATTAATTGCAAGTTAGTAGGATGTAATTTTATAGATTCTCATTTATATAATGTATATTTTAATGAAGATACCATGAATTACACTAATTTTTCATCTTCACATTTAAAAGAAGTTGAATTTAAAAATGTAGCATTGAATAGTGCTTCTTTTCAGGGAATAACTATAAAAAATGTGGAGTTTAAGGATGTAGAGTTAGTACAGGCTCAATTTTTTGAAACATCATTAAAAGGAATAGATTTTACTACATGCAATTTAGAAGGATTGATAACTTCAACTAAAGATATATATGGAGCAATAGTTACACTATATCAAGCAGCTGAACTCTCTAAATTACTGGGCCTAATAATTAAATAATGGAAGGGGAAAACAAATGGAAGAAAATTCTAATGAAAAACAAAAGGAGAACAATATACAAATAAGAATATTTATAGTAATTATAATAATTTTAGTTTTAATAATAGTTGGATCATGGACTTGTGTATATTTATTATATAAAGATAATCAAAATAAGATACCATTAGATGAAATTATAGCTAGCAAGTTGGATGTTAGGATTATATAATTGAGGAAAAAGAAGGAACTAAAAATGGGAGAAAAATTTAGCAAACTAAAGACTGAAAATAAGATATTAGTAATGTTAGCTTTTTTTAGTATATCAAAAGGTCTATGGGAAAATTTTAGACAGTTATGGTTACAAGATAACAATTTAGATGTTACACAAATAAGTCAAATACTTAGTATAGCAAGTTTATTTTGTGTTTTTGCATTAATTATATTTTCGAAAAAATTATCACTAAATAAAATAAAAGGTGTACTTTCATTTTCTATATTTATGAAAGGAATATGTTTATTATTGTTATGTATCATAAATCATAAGGAATATATCAATATTATAAATATATTAGTAATATTAGATACAATTTTTGAGAAAGTAATAACAATAAGTGTATATCCATTTATAGTAACAATAAAAAAAGATGACAAATTATATAGTAAAAGAAAATTAGTAGAATACTTATTCTGTGATCTGGGAATTTTAATTGGTGGAATATTTATAGGTAGGACAATAGGAAAAGTTTTAATTAGTTATAATGTTTGTTTACTAATTTCAGTTGTATTTTTAGCACTATCTTTCATAACAATATTAAACATAAAATCACCAAAGGTAGATGAAAAACGAGTATCTTTAAAAGATGCAATTAAGTATCTTTCAAAAGATAAAATTATTAGAATATATACAATTTATTATTTAATTGGAAAGATAGCAATGGATACTGGACTGGGGTTGAAAATGCTTATGCTTACAAACATATTGAATTTCTCAGATAGTGGTGCTACAAATTATTTGCTAATAGTAGGAGTTTTAGCAGATCTATTGGGAATTATGGCTCTAAAATATTTAACAGGAAAGAATGATTATATGACTATAACCATAAAGTTTGGAATTAGATTTTTACTGTATGCATTATCATTTGTCACAAATAATTTAATAATATGCTTTATTGCCATAACATGGTCAATATTAATTTCAACTGCTTATGAAAATATAACAGATGCACCATATATAAATAGAGTTCAAAATGATTTTCAGATGATGTTTACTAATATTAGATATATTGTAGGATTGATTGGAACATCAATAGGACTGTATTTCGCTGGCAGTATTTACAATTTAGGGATACCATATATGTTGGGATTATCATCATTGTTTATGATTTTCCAAATAGGTATGGCCTATTATTTGATTTATTTAAGAAAAATGGAGAAAAGATATAATGAGTAATAGAATAACATTAATAAGTTTTATAGATCAAACAGAAACAAAAAATAAATATAGATAAAATACAGGTAAGAATAAATAATATAAAAATTATGAATGCAAGATTTGATAGTTATTGCTTATATTTATCAATTTGATAGAGACTATAATAAGATTTTAGAATTACAGAAAATTCTAAAAGAAAATTTTGAGCCATTCTCTTTGGAGTTCAATACTTTAGCATTATATGATTATCCAGGAGAACTAATTTAAAAAATTAATTTAAAAAATTTTGATGTAAAGGAGAAAAGATGAAGCAAAATAAAGAAAAATTAAAAAAATGGATTATGCTAATATTGTTCACCATTGTAGTGTATTGGTGTTTTAATAATTTTAGCACAATAGGAAATATATTTAACAATATAATAAATATTATTTTCCCTTTTATTTTAGGTGGATGTTTAGCATTTATACTAAATATACCAATGACATATTTAGAAAATAAAAACAAGAAGATAAGAAATAAAAAGTTATTAAGAGTATTTTCATTAATTTTTTCTATAATAATTATAGCATCAATAATAACTTTAATATTTACTTTAATAGTGCCTAGACTTGCCGATATTGTAGGATTATTAATAGATAATATACCATATTATAGTGAACAAATTAGTAATTTTGTAAAAGATTTAGAAATAAATATGCCAGAATTAAGTTTTGAAAATGTGGATACAGAAAGTATTAAAGATCAGATAATAAATCAAGTCCCAGGATTATTAACCTCTTCAATAACAGTGGTAACTAATATTGTTAGTGGAATAGCGAACTTTTTCATAGCATTTATTTTTGCAATTTACATATTGATTGATAAAGAAAAATTAAGAAGACAATTTACCAAATTACTATATGCATACTTGGATAGAAAAAAAGCATATAAAATAATAAAAATTGCTAAAGTATCAAATAATGTATTTAAAAGTTTTTTTACAGTTCAATGTTTAGAAGCAACTATACTTGGAACTCTTTGTATAATAGGAATGTTAATTCTAAGAATACCTTATGCTGTACCTATTGGAATTTTAATTGGAGTGACTGCATTAATTCCTGTGGTAGGAGCATTTATTGGTGTTATAATAGGAGCTATTTTAATTATATCAGTCGAGCCATTTAAAGTTATTACATTTATTATATTTGTATTAGTATTGCAACAAATAGAAGGAAATCTTATATATCCAAGAGTTGTAGGAAATTCAGTAGGATTACCAGGAATGTGGGTATTACTTGCTGTTACAGTAGGAGGAAATGTAGGAGGAATTGTGGGAATGTTATTAGGAGTACCAATAGCATCTACAATTTATACATTATTAAAAAGCAATGTAGATAAAAGAATAAGGTTGAAAGCATTAAATTAAATTTTAAAATATAAAAAGGGGTAAAACATGATATTTTATTTTTCCTATATATGCATAGGGAATACCAGAACCAATGAAAAAAAAAAAAAAAAAATAGAAATGGCTAATTATAAAATAGAAAAGATTTCTACTGAAATTATGCAAAGACAAAAAGTTTATCAAGTAAATGAAGGAAAATTTCCAGTATTGAAATCCACTCTTTTAAATAAAGGATTTAATAAATTTGCAAGAGCCACAACTCCTTTTCATGTGGATAAGGAAATTGGAGAATATTAAATACATAAAAAATTATTAACTTAAATGTATATAGATTGTAATTTTATGTAAAAGGAGAAAATATGGATAACAAAATATTTATAGATTTAGATAAAGAAACTTACTTTCCACCAATTACACTATTTCAAGGAAGAATTAACATAAAGAAAAATGGAAGAATAATAGTTAAAAATTCTATACTCGAAGATATTGATACTCTTACAGAACAGGATTTAGAATATATACTTGAAAATTTTAAGCAATATATTTCTCCAGTACTAACAAGTATATATATACCAAATTCAAGTATGATGAAAGTTATAAAAAGAGTAGCACCAGAGTTTAAAGTAAGATTTAAAACTGAAAAGCCAGGTAGCAATAAGATAGTACCAATAAGTCCAGATGAGTTTTTCAAAGGAGAAAAAATTTTTCAAAGAATAATAAATGGAATAAACCACGAATGGACAGATTTTCAAAAGTATAAGTATTTATACAATCAAACTGGAGTGATGTTATCATATGATTTAAATGTTTTGCAATACACAGCTAACGCAAAATTTCATGAAGAATATTCTAGGAATATATTTACATCTATTTCAAGAAATTGGGGAATATGCGCTTCTTTTGCAGCAATATATGATTATTTATGTTATAGATGTGATTTAGATAGTACTATTTTATCAGAAGATGACCATGATTATGTAATGATAACTAACTCGAGTGAGAAAGACTATCTGACTGATCCTACATTTGATGCGGAAAGGTTAAAGTTTGGTTTAAAAAGTAGAAACTTTGCTATTCCAAAAGAAGAATTTGAAGAAAATTCTCATAATTTAAAACTAACAGAAGCGGATGAATATGAATTTTCAAGTATAGGAGATAAAGAATTAAAAGAAATAGATCAAAGTATAGGCTATTTAGAAAATTTTGGAGGTAATTATACAGACGAAATTTTAAGCAAACTTACTAATAATTTAGAAGGAAATACTTTGAACGAAAAGGCAATAGATTTTATTGAGAAAATAAAAAATATTAAAACTATAGGAAGGCCGACAGATTCAGACTATGTAGAGATAATTAAATGGATATTATCACAAAGTACAGATACAGAATTTGCTAAAAGAATAAAAGTAGCTAGTTACGCATATGAAGATACAAAAGAGCTACCAAGGAAAATTGTGTTTAGAGTAGATGAAGAAGATGGAAATAAAAGATATTATGACTTTAATTATAAGGATAAAGAATATGAAGAAATTAGGAAATCTGATTTAAAGAGTGTTGACATGGAACTAAGTACATAATATAAAAAAATTAGATACATATTGATTAGAAAATTTAAACTAATAAAAGGAAGTGAATTGATTTTTATACATTGACAATTAGAATTCTAAGTATTATAATCTAAGTTAGAATTCTAACTATTTAAGGAGGAGATAAAATGATTTATCATAAGTTAATGTTGGAAAATCAATCACTTTTTACAAAAATGGTATTTGATGAATTGAATAATGAAAATATAACAATAGGCCAACCAAAGGTGTTAGAGTATTTATTTACACATGATGGAGCAATTCAAAAAAATATTGCAGAAGCTTGCCAAATTGAACCTGCAACTTTAACAAGTTTGTTATTAAGGATGGAAAAAAATAATTTGGTTGAAAGAAAAAATAAAAATGGTGATAAAAGATATATATGTGTATATTTAACAGATTATGGTAAAAAAAAGAGCAAAAGTGTTATAAAAGCATTTGAGACACTTGAAAAAGTAGCATTAAAAGATTTTTCAACAGATCAAATTGAACAGTTTATTACACTCCTTAAAAAAGTAAATAACAATTTAATGAAAAAGAAAGGAGATAATAATAGTGAGCAAAAAAGAACTATGTAAACGTTATATTATTTTCGTAGTTGGTCTATTTATTAATTCATTGGGAGTAAGTATGATAACAAAAGCAAATTTAGGAACATCACCAATTTCATCTATTCCATATGTTTTAAGTTTACACTTTCCAATGACTTTAGGGAATTTTACAATAATTTTTAGTACTTTATTAATTATATTACAACTTATTATTTTAAGAAAAAATTTTAAATTTCAACATATTTTACAAATACCAGTATCTATTGCATTTGGATATTTTATTGATTTTACTATGATTTTATTAGGATTTGTTAATCCTTCAATATATTTTACTAAAATAATATATTTATTGTTGGGATGTTTAATACTTGGAATAGGTGTGTATATGGAAGTTTTAGCCAATGTAGTTATGCTTCCAGGAGAATCATTTGTTAGGGCAATTGTTTTTAAATGGAAAACAGAATTTGGAAGCACCAAAATAGTTTTTGATGTATCAATGACAGTTATAGCCGCAATATTATCATTTATTTTCATGGGTCACCTAGCAGGAGTAAGAGAAGGAACAATAATTGCAGCTTTATTGGTTGGATTTATTGCTCGTTTTATAGGAAGAAAGCTTTCATTTTTACCAGAAAAAATTTATAAGGTATCTAACAATGTTGAGATCGAAAAAGAGAATTCAAATAAAAAGATTTAGAAAAAATGTATTGTTATTGGAAGACAATATGGATGTGGAGGTCATGAAATAGGTAAATATTTAGCAGAAAAACTTGGATTTGATTTCTATGATGGCGAAATTATAAAAATGGTTGCAAATACAACTAAATATACAGAACATTTTATTAATGGTAAAGATGAAAAAATGGTTAATAGTTCAATATATGATTTAGTAAATTATATGTATGAGCATTATGATAAACATGAAACACCAAAAGATACTATATTTGAAGCAGAAGCTAAAGTTATAAAGGAGATAGCTAAGAAGGGAAACTGTATAATTATTGGAAGATGTGCAGACTATATATTAAAAAATCAAAAGAATTGTTTATGTGTATTTTTATCTGCACCAATTAAATATAGAATTAATAAAATTGCAAACAAAGAAAATATAACAAAAGAAAAGGCAAAGAAAAAGATACGCAAAAATGATAAGCTTAGAGCAAATAATTATCAATATTATACTAATCAAATTTGGGGAGTATCATCAAATTATCAATTATGTATAGATACATCTATTGGAAAAGAGTATGTACATAAAATTATAATGACAGCATTGGACAATATGAATTGAATAATAATCGAAGAAAAAGGAGCTTAAATAAAATGAAAGTACTATTCGCAACAACAAATCCAGCAAAAATAAAGAGATATGCAGAAAAACTAAAAGAAAATAATATAGAAGTATTAACTATTAAAGATTTTGGAATAAATCTAAAACCAGAAGAGACAGGAAAGAATGCTATAGAAAATGCTTATATAAAAGCAAAAACATATTATGACAAAACCAAAATCACTACTATAGGTATGGATAATAATTTATATATAGAAGAGTTGCCTGAAGAAAAACAACCGGGAACTCATGTAAGAAGAGTAAATGGAAAAGAATTAAATGATGATGAAATGATTGAGTATTATTGTAATTTAGTTAATGAATATGGAGGGAAGTTGACAGCTAAATGGGTTTATGGAATGGTAATATATAATGGAAAAGAAGCAAAAGAATATAGTTGGAGTAAAAGCCATTTCTATTTTGTAAATAAACCTTGTAAAAAAAGAAATCCAGGTTATCCATTAGATTCAATGTCAATAATGCCAGAGTGTAATAAATACTTTGTTGATTTAACTGAAGAGGATAGAGAACAAAACATTGAAAATTACAAAGAAGATGATGTTATTGATTTTATTGTAAATAATTTATAAATTAGTTGACATATCGTTAATAATACTATAAAATACAAACATTGGTTCTGACGATAGTTAATGTAATAATATAAGTAAAAATAAATCTTTTTATTATATTCCAAACGAACCAATTATTGGATCCTCAAATAATGCAATATGAAGTGGAAAAAATGTAAAAATAAAAAAACATAAACATAATACTAATAAAATAATAATAGGTATTACATTACTACAAGAAGATGTTGATTGCATTTTTTGATATGCCACATATTGTCCTAATACTACTGCTATAAAAAAACTACCAATATCCACAATAGCAAAGTTTGTTCCTATTATTCCAACATATGTATAGAAAAATATTACTACAAAAGACATAGCTAATATAATTCCTAACGCTTTAGCGCATAAATAATTGGGTATAACTTTCCATTTATAAGAAAAACCTATAATAGTACTTATTAGCATTGGAAAAAATAATAATTTCAAATGTTCCCATGTACTTTCATTTACAGCACTAAATGTCCCTACTAATGGATTATTATTAGACCACCCAAATGTAAAATGTAAAAGTGTTCCTACTATCATTATAAAAATAGTACTTATAATTTCAAATTTTAAAATAGAACTTTTTTTAGGCATATATAACTCCTCCTCCTTATATGTATATATGATTAAAAGTTTCCATGTGTTACTAAAAAATATAGATTAATCTATTTTTAGATTAACCTATAACATTCTATTTTTATTAATGTTCTGCATCTGCTTTTGTCCTATGGATTGTTCCTTTTGGATGCTGTGGTGGTGCATATATTGAATATAATTTAATTGGAAGATTTCCTATATTAATAAGATTATGCCATTTCCCTGCTGGTATTACGATAGCAAAATCATCACATACTTTTCTTTCAAAATTAAGATTATTTTTATTATCACCCATTTGAACTAAACCAAATCCTTGCTCAATTCTAATAAACTGATCTAAATTTGGATGCATTTCTAATCCAATACTTTAATCTTTTATATAATATGGATTCATCCTGTTATAATTCATATTATAATAGTTCATATAGCC
>CALXJL010000049.1 GCA_944388615.1 uncultured Clostridia bacterium | reverse complement strand
AATTGAAAATAATGCAAAACAAATTATAAAATAAGTACAATAAAAGAATTATAGATATATCGAAATATATATAATTACAAAAAATATACAAACATATTCAAGTCTTGCAAAAGCTATATTTAATAAATATAAAATTCCATTATATATAGATGAAAAAAAAGAATTAGGTCAAAATATATTAGCACAATATATTCTAGCAATAATTGAAATCTATACACAAAACTGGTCTTTTGAATCTGTTATTTCATATATGAAATCAGGTTTTATAGAATTAGATGATGATGAAATATTTGAATTCCAAAATTATTGTATGAAATGGGGAATTAAAGGTAAAAAATGGTTTGAAGAGTGGAATTTTAAAGATGAGACAGATGAGAATAAGGAGAAAATAAAAAGACTAAAAGAAATAAGAGATGTAATAATTTTTCCATTAGTAGATTTAAAAAAGGAATTACAACAAGAAAAAACTTATGAAAATATTACTAAATGTTTATTTAAATTTATGCAAAACAGAAAAATTGATGAGATATTAAATAACAAAATAGAAAAATTAAATAAAATAGGAGAGTTGGATTTAGCATCTGAATATGAAACAAGCCTAAATGTTGTAGTACAAGTATTTGATGAGATAGCACTTGTTTTTAAAGATGAAAAGGTTGGAATAGATAAATATTTTAAAATATTGAGAATAGGATTATCTAATATAGGGCTTGGTAAAATTCCAATGTCACAAGATGAAGTAATACTAGGAGATGTGGACAGATCTAGAAGTCATAAAGTTAAATCCATTTTTATAATAGGATTAAATGATGGTGTGTTCCCTAAAGTAAATACAGATGAGGGATTTTTAGGAGATGCAGATAGAGAATATTTAAAAACAGAGGGAGTTGAACTTGCAAAAGGAACACTAGAAAAAATGTATGAAGATAATTTTAATATTTATAAAGCTTTTACAACTGCAGAACAAGAGCTTTATTTATCTTATTCATTAGCAGATTCAGAAGGTAAAGCATTAAGACCATCAATATTAATTATGAAAATAAAAAAGATCTTTCCTAAAATAGTAGAACATAGTGATATAGTACAAACCAATACAGAAATATTAACAAAAGAAACAATTTTTGATGATCTTATTCTAAAATTACAAGAATATAAATCAGGAAAACAAATAGATGATATTTGGTTTGATTTATATAATTATTATGAAAATGAAGAAAAATATAAAAATAGATTAAATGCATCATTAGAAGGAATGAATTATACTAATAAAGCTCAAAAAATTACAAATAGGAATATTGAAAAACTATATGGGAATACACTAAAAACTAGTGTATCAAGATTAGAAAAATACAGGTCATGTCCATTTTCATATTTTTTAAAATATGGTCTAAAATTAAATGAAAAAGATAATTTTAAGATAAAAGCAATAGATACAGGAAATTTTATGCATGAAGTTATAGATGAGTTCTTTGATATAGTAATACATGAAAATATTGATATAAAATCTGATGAAACAGATATAGAATCTATTATAGATGATATAATAGATAGAAAATTAATGCTTAGCAAAAATTATATTTTTACTAGTACAGCAAGATTTAAGAATTTAACTAATAGACTAAAAAGAGTTATAAAAATTTCTATAAAATATATTATAGATACATTAAAAAATAGTGATTTTAAAATAGTTGGAAATGAAGTGGAATTTGGAAATGGAAAACAATATAAACCAATTACATTAGAAATTGACAATAATAAAAAAGTAGAGATAATAGGAAAAATAGATAGAATAGATATTGCACAAAATAGTGATGGAAAATATATTAGAATAATAGATTATAAATCTTCGGTTAAAAATATAGATTTAAATGAGGTAGTAGCAGGCCTGCAACTTCAATTATTAACATATTTAGATGCAACATGTAAAATAGAGAATTTATTACCAGCAGGAGTATTATATTTTAATTTAATAGAACCATTTATAAAAACAGGAAAAAATATATGTGATGAACAAATAACAGAGGAATTACAGAAAAAATTTAAAATGCAAGGTCTAATATTAGCAGATATTAAAGTGGTAAAAATGATGGACAATACATTAGAAAAAGGAGCATCAACAATAGTCCCTGCATATATTGATAAAGATGGACAGATAAGCAAAGGAAGATCAAATGCTATAAATAAAGAACAATTTGAAAATTTGCAAAAATATATTAATAAATTAATAAAGCAAATTGCACAAGAGATTTATAGTGGTGATATTAGTATAAAGCCATATTATAATTTGAAAACAAAAAGAACACCATGTGAATATTGTGAATATAAAGCAATATGTAATTTTAATAAGGTTGATGGAAAAAAGAACTATAATTACATAGGAAAAATGGATAAAGAATATATTTTAGATATGATAAAAAATAGTTAGAGAAAGAGAGTTTATATGGAGATTATTAAAAATTATATTAATGGAGTAGAATGTATTAAATTTAAAAGATTATTAGAATATGAGGATTATATAGATCATGCTTTTATTACAAAAAAAGGTGGAATGGAAGCAAGTTCTAATAAAGAAAAAACTTTCGAAAAAATTGCAAAAGCATTAAATTTAGATAAAGATAATTTCGTGAATATAGAACAAAAACACACAGATGTGGTACAAAATGTGGATAATGGTATAAAATTTTTCCAAAATTGTGATGGAAGTGTTACGAAAAATAAAAATACAATTTTAGCAACTGTTACAGCGGATTGTATACCAATACTAATATATGATACAAAAAAGAATGTAATAGCAAATACTCATTCTGGATGGAAGGGAACAGTTCAGAAAATATCTGAGAAAACTGTGGATAAATTAATGAATGACTATAATAGTAATCCAAAAGATTTAATATGTTGTTTTGGTCCATGCATACATAAATGCCATTTTGAAGTTGATAAAGATGTAAAAGAAATATTTGAAAAAGAATTCAAATATTTAAATAATGATGATATAATTACAAAAGGAAAAAATGAAAAATATTATATAGATACATGTTTAATAAATAAATTATTATTAGAGAAAAAGGGTGTACTAGAAGAGAATATTATAGATTCAGGGGAATGTACAGTTTGTAACTCAGATACAATGTATTCATATAGAAAAGATAAAGAAAAAGCAGGTAGGAATATATCTATAATATATTTGAAATAAGGAGGAAAAATGATTCCAAATAGGCTAAAAAAAGGAGATATAGTAGGAGTAGTAGCATTATCTTCATGTATTAAAGAACATAATATACCTGAAATGGAAAGAGCAAAAAAACTTTTAGAGGAATGTGGACTTGAAGTGAAATATGGAAAAAATTTATTTTTGGATTCGACAGGATATGGTGCTACTGCAAAAGAAAAAGCAGAAGAGCTAAATGAAATGTTTGGAGATAAAAATATAAAAGCAATTTTTAATGCAAAAGGTGGAGCAAATTCAAATTCAATATTTGATTATATAGATTATAAATTAATAAAAAATAATCCGAAAATATTTTGTGGATATAGTGATACTACATCAGTAAGTAATATAATAACAGAGAAAACGGGACTTATAACATTTAGTGGAAATAATTTTAAATCATTTGGTACAGATGAAACAGACTACTCATATAGAGAAATGATAAAAAGATTTATACAAAAAGATCTTTTATTAGGAAATAAAGATGATGAGTATAAAACAATTCAAACTGGAGAAACAGTAGGAGAGTTAATTGGAGGAAATCTTTCTTTAATATCACGATTGGTAGAAGGAAAATATAAGATTGATTTTCAAGATAAAATACTATTCATAGAAGAATTATGGTTAGAATCTGATCCAGAAATGGTAAGTAATTATTTATATTATATGAAACAAAATGAAGTTTTTGAAAAAGTAAGAGGAATTTGGGTAGGAAATTACGAAGGTGATGTTGCATTAGAAAAAATATTATTAGATACATTGGATGGTGAATATGACTTCCCTATTATAAAATCTAATAATTTTGGACATGGTGATAGAAGAACTGTAATACCAATAGGAACAAAGGCAAAAATAGATACAAATAACGAAAGAAAAATAGAATTATTAGAGGATTGTATAAAATAGAATGGAGAAAAAAATGTACGATAATTGGGAGGATTTAGAAAATAGTATAAATAATTGTAATAAATGCAAGTTGTGTAGTAAAAGAAATAATATTGTTTTCGGAGTTGGGAATAAAGAAGCAAAAATAATGTTTATAGGAGAAGGTCCAGGAGCTGATGAAGATAGACAAGGAATACCTTTTGTAGGTAAAGCAGGACAGCTTATGAATAAGGCATTTGGTGCATTGGGTATTAGTAGAGAGGAAGTATATATAGCTAATATAGTAAAATGTAGACCACCTAACAATAGAGTACCAGAAGATGATGAAGTACAAGCTTGTATGAATTACTTGAGAAATCAGGTGCTTTTAGTAAAACCTAAAATTATTGTATTATTGGGTAGTACTGCATTAAAAAATATTATAGGAAAAGAATATTCAATAACATCAGCAAGAGGAAAATGGATTGAGAAAAAAGGAATTAATTATATGCCAACATGGCATCCAGCAGCTCTTTTAAGGGATGAAAATAAAAAAATAGAATTTTGGAAAGATTTGAAATTAGTAAAAAAAGCAATGGAAAAAATGGAGTGATAAAAGTGATAAAAAAGATGGTAAAGCATTTTTGTTTAGTTACAAAACATAGATGGTTAGTATTTAAATTAAGTATAAGAGCTGGAATACCATGGAGAGGATTGGTTCATGATTTATCAAAATATTCTCCAACAGAATTTTGGGAAAGTGTAAAATATTATACTGGAGATCACAGTCCAATAGATGATTGTAGAAGAGATAAGGGATATTCAGAGGCTATATTGCATCATTATGGAAGAAATAAACATCATGTAGAATATTGGATAGATGTAGTAAATGGAGAATTTGTGTTTATTATAATGCCTTTTAAATATGCATGTGAACTGATTTGTGATGAGCAGGCTGCTGGAATGGCTTACATGGGGAAAAAATGGACACAGGGATATGAATTAGAATATTGGAAAAAACACAAACATGAATTTAAGACAGATGAAAGAATAAAAGATTTTATAGAAAAAGCACATACAGAAGTAGCTGAAAAAGGAATAAAAGAGACAATAAATAAAGCAAATTTAAAAAGATTATATAAAGAGTGTGTTGAAGATAAGTTATAAAATGTGAAGGAATATTAAACATATAAGTTTTATGGCTGAAAGGATGGAAAAAGAAATGATTAATATAAATGAAATAAAAGAAAAATCAGAGTATTGTTTAAATTGTAAAGTTAAACCATGTAGTAAAGGATGCCCATTAGGAAATGATATACCATCATTTATAAAATGTATAAAAGATGAAAAATATGAAGAAGCATATAGGATACTTAGTAATACAACAGTATTACAAGCCATATGTGGAAGGATATGCCCACATATGAGCCAATGTCAAGGAAACTGTGTAAGAGGTATAAAATCTGTTCCAGTAAGCATAGGTGATTTAGAAGCTTTTGTGGGTGATATGGCAATAGAGAATAACTATAAAATAGAAAAATTAGAAGAAAATGGAAAAAAAGTAGCAGTAATAGGAGGAGGTCCATCTGGCTTAACATGTGCTGCATTCTTGGCAAGAAATGGGTATAATGTAACAATATATGAAAAGTATAATGAATTAGGAGGAATATTAGTTCATGGGATACCAGAATTTAGATTACCTAAAGAAGTAGTAAAAAAAGCAATAAATAAAATATTAGATCTAGGAATAAATGTACAATATAATAAAGAAGTGGGAAAAAATCTAGATTTAAAAGAATTAAAGCAAGAATATGATGCTATATATTTAGCTATAGGAGCTAATATACCAAGCAAAATGATGATACCAGGAGAAGAATTAGAAGGTGTGTATGGAGGAAATAGTTTATTAGAAACAGGAGAACATCCAGATTATACAGGAAAACATGTAGCAGTAATAGGAGGAGGAAATGTAGCTATGGATTGTGCCAGAACTATTAATAAAATGGGTGCAGCCAGTGTTACAGTAATTTATAGAAGAGCAGAAAAGCAAATGCCAGCAGAACAAAAAGAAATAGAAGATGCCAAAAAAGAAGGAGTAGAATTTTTATTCCAAAATAATATATTAAAAATAAATGGAAATGAAAATGGCAAAGTAGAATCTATAGAATGTATAAAAACAGAATTAGTAAAAAAAGAAGGAGAAACAAGAGAGGTTCCTGTAAATATAGAAGGAAGTAATTATATTAAAAAAATGGACTATGTAATAATGGCAGTAGGATCAAAACCAGAAACAGAAATAGTAGAAAAACTAGGAGTTGAATTATCTTCAAAAAAATATGTAAAAGTAGACGAAAACTATATGACATCAGAGCCAGGAATTTATGCAGGAGGAGACCTAATAGGACAAAAAGCTACAGTAGCATGGGCAGCAAGAGCAGGAAGAAAAGCAGCAGAAAAAATAATGTCAAATTAGGTCAGTCCTCAAGTGGACAATTTGGGCATTCTGGGACAGTCCCCAAATGGACATTTTGTCCACTTGGGGACAGACTTGTTAGAAAATCATAACCACGTGTTTTACACGTAGTTATGATTTTTTTTGTAAACTAATAATTTATATGAAATGTAAAAATTTTATATGAAATTAGTTAAAATAATTTTTTGTATAATATTTTAGATGTTTTGTATAGAAATTACAAAAAAAGACAAATTTAGATATAATATTTATTCAAGCTAATGAGTGAGGTGAGTAAATGATAGATAAATTTTGTTGTTATCTTACAAAAAAGATAAAAAATGAAATTCCTGAATTAGATGAGGAAAGACTTGAAGTAATAAATTATGGAATAAATTTGATTATAGGAGAAATACCTAAGATATTATTACTTTTTGTAGTTGGATTTATTATTGGAAGAGGATATGAAATGTTATTTGCATTTTTTGCATTACTACCATTAAAATCAGTTGCTGGAGGAATTCATCTAAAGACTCATTTAGGATGTTTTATATGTACAAATGTGTTATATTTGGGAACAATTCTATTAAGTACAATTAATTATTTTACAACACCAATAGCTAAATATGTAACAATATTTTTAGTCTGGGTGTTTGGGATGTTCATGATTTACCTTTATGCACCAGCGGATACGGAGAGCCTTCCAATATTAAGAAAGAGTGAAAGAAAAATAAAGAAAATATTGTCATATGTATTCTTAAGTATAACTCTAATTTCTGCTGTATTAGTGAATAATATAATGTATTCAAATATATTATGGATAGGTGCATTAGTACAAATATTAACAATAACTAGATTAGCATATATTATTACAAATAATAAATATGGTTTTGAAACATATAATGAAAATGGACAAACAGTATAATTTTGATTAATATGAGCATTTGCCGGCAATGCTATATTATAAATATATTAATAGGGGGAATTAAAATGTTAAAATTATTAGCAAAAGTTGCAGAAAAATATGCAAAAGCTACAAATACAGCATGCTTTTTTATAGGATTGCTTCATCAACCAAAAATGCCTGCTTCAATGATTAAAAAAGATTAATAAAAAACCAGTTGATTTCAATTAAATAAAAGGTAGATATAATGGATCTCATATCTACCTTTATTTTATTTTGTATAGATTTCTAATTGTTGAATGAAAAAGTCGCTATTTTTTGTTGTAAATAAATTTAAATTAGTATTTCTTTTTAATATTTGCCTTACTTCCCATAGTCCTAAGCCGGTGTTATTTTCCTTTGTCGAAAATCCTTTTTCATAGATTTTATCTGTATCTACATCTTTATTATTATATGTATTTTCTATTATTAATAATTGTCTATTTGCATTAGTATCGGTTCTCATAATAACATTTATTTTCTTTTCTTTGCATTCATTTGCAGCTTCTATTGCATTATCCATTAATATTCCGAAGTATTCTAGTAAATTCGTAAATTTTCATATTGAGTTGATTTAAATCAAAAAATACTTCTAGGTTTATATCTATTCCTTTATCATCTGCAATATAATATTTTGTAGCAAATATATTATATACTGCAGGATTATTTATAACATGTGGACTAAGTGCTGTTAAATTATTACTTTTTGTACAATCAGAATATAATTGTGAATAATATTTTTTTAATCCTTCCATATCATTTGTTTGTACATATCCACCAATTGCATGTACAATATTATTAAAATCATGTTTAAAAGCTCTTATATTATCATGTAAAATTGATAAAGTTTTATTATATAATTGTGCTTCCTCTAGATTAACAGAAGCAACTGCTAATTTGTTAGTATTATAAACATTATAAAAACTAATGGCAAAATATAAAATTAAGGTAATTACATTAGTACATAGTAGAGAAAAAGGTAAAACGTCACTATAAAAAAAACATACATATAATTGTAAACCTAGTAATACTATACCAAACAAAAAATTTACAATAAATACAAATTTTTTGTTTGTATGCAAAGAGTCTGGAATTTTTAATGTCCATCCTTTATATTTAAATAATTTATATATTGCAAATAAGGAAATATATATAACTATGATTGATAATATTCTATATAATGGAATAGTTAAAAGCTGTTCGTAGCTAGTACTTGTGAATAATCTTGATAAATTAATAATGAGCAATTCTATTATAAAAGAGAATAATACAGGAATTATCTCTGCAAGAATAGACTTAAGAAATCCTATTTTATAAACAAAATATACAATAATAGGTAATATTACCATATGTATTGATGAACTAAGTGGTTTTGTAAATATAAATTTAGATATAATACTAACCAACGTTAAACTAGAAAAATAAATAAGATTTTGTTTCTGAGTAGCATTTATTTTTAAAATGGTAGTAAATATCTTCATATATAATATAAATTCAATTAGTAAACAAGGTAAGCTGATCAGCTCCAATATTCTCTCATTCGGCGTAGTTATTAAATTCCAAAAGTTTTGTAAAATTTCCATAATTATTAAATACCTCCATAAAATTGTTTTTATATTTTGGACCAATATAACATTTATTATCTATAGAATTGTCAAAATAAATCATATTACTTGAGGAAACAACATTAGATATTTTATCTAAATTAGCAATATATGATTTATGACATCTAATGAAGTTGTCGGGTAATATGTCTTCTATTTTACTAAAAGAACTATAAGTTTCATAGTCCTTAGTATCAGTATGAAATACTAATTTCATCTTATTTTTATGAATAAAGTTAATTGAATCTTGGTTAATTAATGTATTGTCTTTATCACCAAGTTTGATATATCTGTTATTTGGTGTAGATATATCATCAAATAATCTTAAAACAGTTTCTTCTAGCTTTTCAAAAGTTAATGGCTTAGGTAAAAAATCAAAAGTTTTATACTTATAAGCAACTAACATAAATTCTAAGTGTGCTGTTGAAAATATAATATAAATTTTTTTATTAAATTTTCTAATTAATCGTGCTAAATCTAATCCTGATATTTCTGATTTTAAATCTATATCTAAAATTACTACATTTGTCTCATTGTCTCTTATAAATTTTAAAATCTCTCTTGGATTTGCGGATACAAAAGAAACTTGAGCATTCTTATCATGAGTTATAAACAAAGATTCCAACATCTTTTGGAGTTTATTAAGAACGCTCAAGTTATCGTCACATATAACGAAATTTAACATATTAATTCCTCCTAGACAATATACATATTAGTGAATATTTAGTAAAAAAACAATTCGACAAAATAATAATAATTTCCTTATTTTTCCATTAACATAAACAATATAATTCAAAATATAAGAAAAGTCAATAGGTTTTTTATTACTATTAATAATTATATTTTGTCGAAAAAAGGAGGTAAAATGATTAATATAAAGAAGGTTTTAATAACTCTCATAGCTGTAGCATTGATAGTATGTTTACTAAAAGAAATAATTACAATTTACGAAAAAAGCCCTACAGTTCAAACTAGTGGAAGTGTACTAAGTAATACAAAGATTGGTTGGGGAGTTAAAAGAGAAAAAGATCATAAACAACCTGATTTAGGTCAAAAAAATATTGAACTGATGAATAAATATGAAGGTTTAGCAATGGGAAATAGTGAAAGTAAGAAAGTTTATTTGACATTTGATCAAGGATATGAAGCAGGGTATACAGCTAAGATTTTGGATGCATTAAAAGAAAATGATGTAAAAGCTACTTTTTTTGTTACTGCACATTATATTAATACGGCACCAGATTTAATTCAAAGGATGATAGATGAGGGGCATATAGTAGGAAATCATACACCTAAATTCTTAATGTCCGGAAATTATATAAATATAAAGTGCTAGAGGAATAGCCTGTTTAGAGCAAATAAAAACAATTAAATTTTTTGAAAAATGTATGAATGAAAATTTAAATATTTCGATATATGAATAAATAATATTGATTTTTCAAATTTAATTG
>CALXJL010000048.1 GCA_944388615.1 uncultured Clostridia bacterium | reverse complement strand
CCGAACGGTACGCCGGAATTGTGGTGTGAGAGGTCGGAACTTTGAGAATAAAAAGCAAAGTTCCTCCTACTCGATTTTAATAGTTCGCTAAACATTGCACAGAAAATTGCTATGCAATTTTTCGCGTCAACAAATCTTTACACTTCTTCGAGACCTTAATATAATAACAGCAAGTATAAAAAGTAGAGTAAAGGTCTCGAAGAAGCGAGATTTGTTCTATTTATCAATTTATAATTTCTATAGCAAATGGAACTACCTCTTTAGAGTTATGACGAACATTTGGCATAGAAATAAATTTCCAATTTGTTTTTATATTATTTTCTTTAGCATAATTTATAGCTGAATTGAAATAATTAGTTGCTCTTTCATATCTCGTTTTTCCCTCTTCTATGTCCATTGGAAGTGAATTTAAATATTTAGTTTTTACATCTTGTTCGCCTACTAAAATATATACTTTTTTCTTTAATGAATTATCTATCCTCTCCTTAAATTCAGTTAAATTTTTTATACCATATGGATAATTTTTAGTAGTATCAAAGAATGTATATAAGCCCGCATTTGCACATAAATATTTTTCGCAATATTTGCTATTTCCTAACATTAGAAATCTATGAACAAATTGAGAACCTGATGAATGTCCAAAAATAATATAACCTTTATTTTCTATTTTATATTCTTTTATAAATTCAAGATATATTTCATCTATATTTGAAAAAATCCAATCAGATTCATTTTTTATATTTTCGTCATAGATCATTTTTGGAGTATATATATCTTGACTAGAATAATCATATTCTATATCAATTAGATTCCCATATTCGTGATCAGCAATAGAATAATGACTCTTATCAAATTCCGGTGCAATTATAATATATTTATTTTCATTAGCAGGTTTTATCCATATTTTTAAATAATTTAAAGCATCTCTCATACAACCACTCATAACAAAAACTATTTTCATTTCACTAATATTTCCTTCAGGAATATATGTAAAAATATTCATATTATAGTCTTTGTTTTTATCATAATGCTCAGAAACTTTAATTCTATTTAAAAAATCTTTTCTATGTCCTCCTTTGAATATTTATAGACAAATTATATCATAAATTAAAGTAAAGTACTATTCAAGTTTATTTTACAAGAATTTTGACAAAATAAAATTTAATATATAAAATATTTATAAATAAAATTAAAAAATTTGGATCAATATAATGGAGGATTAAATAATAGTAAATATTGTAAAATAGAAAGAAAAGGTGGTAAAACATGAAAAAAGCAGTAATAGGAATTGTAAGCAAGCATTATGCTAATTATAAAAATCATTTGACAGACACATATATAAGAGATGAAGTAAAACAAGCCATTTTTGATAACGGAGCAATTGCGATAGCAATATTACCTCCAGATAAAGATATAAAATATATAGAAAATAATTTGAAAGAAGATTTAAATGAAAAAGAATATGAAGATTTGATTTATCAAATAAAATTATGTGATGGTATAATACTTCAAGGTGGTGGAGAATCTGATAATTATGAGTGTATTGTAGCAAAATATTGTTATGAAAATAATATACCAATTCTTGGAATCTGTGCAGGACAAAATAATATTGCTAGAGCAATTGGTGGTACAACTTGTAAGATAGATAATCCAGAAAAACACATGCAGATGACAAAACAATATGTTCATAAAATAAAAATAGATAAAACATCTAAATTTTATAAGATTATAAAAAAAGAAGAAATTATGGTAAACTCAAGGCATAAAAGAACAATTAAAGATTGTCCAAAACTAGAAAAAGTTGGCTTTTGTGGAGATGGTTATGCAGATGTTATAGAGTCAAAAGATAAGAATTTTTATATTGGTGTAAGATTTCATCCAGAAAGTTTATATAAAATAGATGAAAATATGAATAATATTTTTAAAAGTTTTATAAATGAATGTGAAAAATAATATTTATATAAGGAGAATATAGTGAAAATTGATATTAGAAAAAAATTATTTGAATTAAAAGATGAAGAATACAGAAAATTTCATTCAAAATTATGTCCTGGTATAGATAATATAATAGGAGTAAGAGTTCCTGTGTTAAGAAAATTAGCAAAACAGCTATCAGTTGAAGATGGAATAGGATATTTAAAAGAGCTAAAAGACGATTATTACGAAGAAATAATGCTGCAAGGTCTTATTATTGCTATGAGTAATCAAATAGATATCACAGATACAAAGAAATATTTAGATGAATTTATACCCAAGATAGATAATTGGGCAGTTTGTGATATAGTTTGTTCATCTATAAAGAAAACTAAAAAACATTTAAAAGAAATGTGGGACTATTTAGATAAATATATAAATTCTAATAAAGAATTCGAAAAAAGATTTGCAGTAGTAATGTATATGGATTATTATTTAACAGATGACTATATAGATTTAGTTTTAAAAAAAATAAATATAAAATCAGATATGTATTATGTACAAATGGCTATTGCATGGCTGGTATCTGTAGCATACATAAAGCAAAAAGAAAAAACAAAAGAATTTTTAAAAAATAATAATCTAGATGATATAACATATAATAAATCATTACAAAAAATAATAGAATCAAACAGAGTTACAGGAGAAGAAAAAGATAGAATAAGAAAAATGAAGAGAAAATAACTAATAAAATAAGACATATAGGGAACTTCTTTAAAATAAAATATAAATAAGAAATTATTTTAAAGGGGTAATTATATGGAATATATATTAAAAACTACTATTTTAGGACTTTTTTTCGGTACATTTGGTACTACAATAGGCGGAATCTTAGGAATAATTTTTAAGAATATTTCTAATAGATTTTTAGGATTTATTCTATCATTTGCATCTGGATTAATGCTATCAATTGTATGTTTTGACTTAATACCTGAGGCATTACAGATGACTAGTGTCATTAATGTAATATTTGGAATAATTATCGGAATAATAATTATGTTTATTTGTGATATTATGGTGCAAAAAAAATTCAGTGTTAATAAAACAAAAAAAGTAAATAGTTTATTAAGAACAGGAGTTGTAGTCGGTATTGGATTAGCAATACATAATTTCCCAGAAGGGTTAGCAATACGGTGCAGGATTTGAAGCATCAATTAAATTAGGATATTCATTAGCATTAGCAATATTATTACATGATATACCAGAAGGAATATCTATGGCGGTGCCAATGAAAAATGGAGGAATGAGTTCTACTAAAGTAATTCTATATGTAATATTGTCAGGAATTACTACTGGGGTAGGGGCATTTTTCGGATCACTAGTTGGTGGAATTTCGCAAGGAATAATTTCAATTTGTTTATCATTTGCAGCAGGAGCAATGATTTATATAGTTTCAGGAGAATTAATTCCAGAATCTAATAAGGTATATAAAGGTAGAATGAATTCTATAGGAACTATGACAGGACTAATATTAGGAATATTGGCAACACTAATATAAAAAAGTAGTAGCATTTTAATTAGATGCTACTACTTTTTTATGAGGATTATATGTATCTTTAGAAAGTAATGTTTTTGATATTACCTCACCATTTAATTTTAAAATTCTATATGCTACACTTTTGCAACCATTAGAACCTTTTTGTAATACTGTTCCAGCTGGTGAAGAGCTTTTTTGATATACTGTTGGATAATTAATTGTTTGAATTATACTTGAAGTTATTTCAACTTCATATTCTGGATCTTGACGAAGACCACGTATTTCACAATATACTTTTCCACCAGTTCCAGAACATACTAATTTTATAGGATATGTTCTATTATTTTTAAATTGAAAATCAAGTGTACCCCAAGATACAGTTGCATCTGTTCCTGGTTTTACGTATCCTGTTTGAAAATAGTGATTGTGTCTTTCAACTATTTCCAAGTTTGCAAGTAAAACTGCATTATATAATGTTGATGAAACTTGACAAATACCTCCACCATAATCTGTTGAAACTTCTCCATTAACATATACTCCTGCTTCTTTAAAACCAGCTTCTGCAGTTCTTTTCCCTACTGTAGAATTATATGAAAATGTTTCCCCAGGCATTAATACAACCCCATCGATTTTCTCAGATGCAAGTCTAATATTAGTACTTCTATTATAATTTGATGAACTAAACGTAGTAGAAAAATCTGCTAATGAGTCTGGAAAAGCTTCTAATCCTATGTCACTTGTATGTACATTTGCAGGAATAACTTCTAATTGTATAACATATTCATCTTTAGGTTCTTGCAAAAGAGCTTTTGCTTCATCAAGACTTATAGCAAAATCCAGTCCATCCTTATGTGGATAAACCATTAATGGATCTGTAGTATAATAAGCATCAGATGGTTCAGAATGTATCTCATTATAAATAGCTTCTATATCTATTTCTTCGGGATCGACTGAGTAAACGGGTATATCTATAGGTTCATCAATATTTGAAAAGGAATTTAGTTTACTTATTATAGTATTTATTAATTTTATAGAATCTATCATTACACCAGTTTTACCATTTGTTATAATTAGTTCATTACCTTCTACACAGTGAGCTGGTTGAACAACACAATCTGGTAATTTATTAGAAAGATCATTTGAATAATTAAGTAGTGTATCATGATTATAACTTAAATTAATATCTATGTTATTTCCGTGTAATTTACTAAATAATATACTAAAATTATTTTCTAAGATATTTCCATTTCTACCTAAATCATATGCAGTATTAACAGCTGATTCAACATCAAAATGAGCATCAAACTGTGATGGCAATAAGGTCGTTTCAAATTCATTATGATTTAAAACTAAGTTTGTATTAAGGATATTATCTGTTTCAGATTGAACTTTAGATAGAGCCTCTTCTTTAGTTAATCCAGAAACATTAATTCCTTTTATGCTTACACCTTGTATAATTGTAGAATTATTCATATTTAAAAGTGCGAAGATTGTACAAAAAACTATAATAGCAATTACACATAGTATTGATAGTATAGCAATTATTATTACATAGGTATGAGATTTTTTGGTTAGTGTTTGTTCTGCTAATTTATATTCTAAATCCTCGGATGCAGAATGTTCTTCGATTTTAATATCTTTTTCAGTTTCTGTATCTTTGATTTCTTCTATAGATTCTATATCTAGTACTTCTTCAGTAGTTTCTTCTTTTGTAGATTTATCTTCATTATTAGATTTGTCAGATTGTATATTTTTTATTTCATCCTTTTCTAGTACAGATGTTGTAGCATTAGATGAATTGGTATTATTTTGTTTTGCTTTGTTGTTTCCCATTTTGTACCTTCCTTTAATAAATAATTTATTCTTAAATATATATAACATAAATTGACAAAAAAGAACAGTCTTTTACAAAAAAATGATATGGAATATATTACAAATATAAATATATAAGAAACAAACTTAGAATATATTTAAAATATATGCATATATTAATATAAAATACACAAAAAAATTAAAAATAATATGCAAAATAAAAAATAAATGATATAATAGCAAAAAACAAAAGGAGGAAATAAAATGTCATCAACTAAAGAATTAAAAGAGAGATTATTTCATGTAAAGAAAAATGGTTGGGAAAGTCTAAATGAAGAGAGTAGACAAAACATACATAATTATGCAAAAGGGTATATGGACTTTCTTAATGAATCAAAAACAGAAAGAGAGATAATAGCAACATCAAAAAAAATGGCTGAAAGCCAAGGATTTAAATGCATATGTGAATACGAATCATTAAAACCAGGAGACAAAGTTTATTTTATAAATAGAGAAAAAAGTATGTATTTAGCTATAATAGGAGAAGAACCTATTGAGAATGGAATAAATGTAATAGGTGCACATGCAGATTCACCAAGATTAGATTTAAAACCAAATCCATTATATGAAGATGGAGGATTTGCATATTTTAAAACACATTATTATGGTGGTATAAAAAAATATCAATGGACTACAGTACCACTTGCAATACATGGAGTTATAGTAAAACCAAATGGTGAAAAAGTACAAGTATGTATAGGTGAAGATGAAAACGATCCAATATTCCAAGTTACAGATTTATTACCACATTTAGCACAAGAGCAAATGGAGAAAAAATTAAAAGATGGAATTACAGGAGAAAATCTAAATGTTTTAATAGGTAGTATACCATATGCAGATGAAGATGGTACTGAGAAAGTTAAATTAAATATTATGAATATTTTAAATCAAAAATATGGAATAACAGAAATAGATTTCTTAAGCTCAGAATTAGAAGTTGTACCAGCAACCAAAGCAAGAAGTATGGGATTTGATAGTAGCATGGTTGCTGCATATGGGCAAGATGATAAAGTGTGTGTGTATACAGAATTAACAGCTATGTTGGATATGAAAAATATACCTGCAAAAACAGCTGTAGCAATAATATCTGATAAAGAAGAAATAGGAAGCATGGGAAATACTGGAATGGAATCAAATATGTTTGATACATTTATGGCAGAAGTATTAGATAAATTAGGAGTGAATAGACCAAATCTAATAGATAAAGTATTTAGCAATTCAAAAATGCTATCAGCAGATGTTGATGCTGGTTTTGATCCAATATATGCATCTGTATCAGAGAAAAATAATGCATCATTCTTAGGTTATGGAATAGGAATGTGTAAATATACAGGAGCAAGAGGAAAATCTGGAGCATCAGACGCGAATGCAGAATTTGTTGCAGAAGTAAGAAAAATATTAGAGGATTCAGATATTAAATATCAAATTTCTGAGCTTGGAAAAGTTGATGTTGGCGGTGGCGGAACTATTGCCTATATATTAGCAGATAAAGGAATGGATGTAATTGATTGTGGTGTTCCTGTATTATGCATGCATTCACCATATGAAGTAACAAGTAAATTTGATGTTTATGAAGCTTATAGAACTTATAAGGCTTTTTGGGAAAATTGTAAATAAGAACAAAAGGAATGATTGAGATAGGTCATTCCTTTTTTAAGACTAAAAACGAAATAATTAATATATAAATCTTTTATTTACTTCATTCCAATTAATAATATTCCAAAATGCATTAATATAATTAGGTCTACTCGTTTTATATTGTAAATAATATGAATGTTCCCACATGTCTAAAACTAATAAAGGTTTACAACCCCATAAAGTTAAATCCTGGTGCTTTTCACATTGAAGTATTTCTAATTTATTAAAAATTGGAACCCATACTAATAAACACCATCCAGATGCTTCAACAACTTTTGCAGCTTCAACAAATTGATTCTTGAAATTATCAAAATTTCCAAAATCTTGTGAAATCTGTTTCATTAATTTTAGACTAGGCTTTACAGGGATATCAGCTCCTAAATTTTCAAAAAATAATTGATGTAATATAGCACCAGAGCCAAAAAAACTTAAATTTTTTTCTAAACATTTAATGTTGCTAAAATCTCCTGTTTTTCTTGCATTATCTAGCATTGCTAGTGTGCTATTTGTATTATCAACATATCCTTTATATAAAATATTATAGTGTAGATCTAATGTTTCAGCTGAGTAATAAGGTTCTAAAGCATCTATTGAATATGGTAATTTTATCATTTTTATCATATAAATATACCTCCAAAGTTATTTATATGCAATTATTGTATTAATATTACTTATAGTTTGTAATAATTATAACCACCAGTAGAACTGGTGGCTATGATAAAGGAAAACTATTATGGAATATATACTGCATTTGATCTAAGATGATGAGGAAGTGGAGAATATTTGTTTATTTCCTCCAATATGTTCATCTTTCTTTGGAACTTACGACTCTTTTTAGAAATTGATGGATATTCTATAGTGCAACGTCTATTTAAAGTCGATTTGAGTTGCTTTAACAGAATCTTTAAGTGATATTCACGAACTTGCTTATTAATTTGAGGTAATTTAGCAAGAGGATGCTTTGGTGCACAAATGTAATAATTGCACCTCAAATGATCTGGCTGACATATACCAATTAATTTAGCGAGTTCAAATATATCTTCAATTCCTTCTGTAGGTAATCCAAGCATAAAAACTGAAGAAATGTAAAGATTTGGATTACTGGACCTGAGCTTATCATATACATTTATAGCATCTTCTACATGATGAGGTTTCCCTATAAGGTCGAGTAACCTATTTGTCCCTGCTTCTAGATTTAGTGAGATTTCTGATAATTTGCTACATCTACAAAGAGCATCTAAAATATCAGAGTTAATTTCACCAATACATAATCCAATAGGAATATTTATACTATGAATTTCTTCATAACTCTGAAGTAAATCTAGAAGCTTATGCAACATTGGTCTACCATAGATATCAATACCATATTCGGTAAGATTTTCAGCACGAAGACTAATGTTGTGCAATCTCTCAGGATTGCTTTCCTTTATAAAGTCTAAATTTTGTTTGACTATATCCAAACTAAGACTTTCAAAAGGAATTTCCATATAAGACCGCCTACAAAATTTACATTTTTGAAGACAACCATCAACTGGCCAGATTGCAAGCCAATTATACTCGTCATCCCAAACGAAATAATTTTCTTTTATGGAAACCTGAAACCGTTTTCCCAACTTTTCGGTAAAGTGGCTCATATAAAAACTTATATTTTTAATAGAACCATTTAAAAGTTGTTCAACATTTGCAGCCTTCCCAACTACAATTATTTCTGCTCCAGGTTTTCGATGCTGGTCTATTGCAGCCAACTCTTTTAATACAATATCCGACATATCGTGGCAACACGCATACCGATGACAATATAAAATATAGTCTGCTTCTGCGAATTCCACCTGTTTTTCAAGCAATGGTAACATAGGATAATATGAAACCATTTTCTCTCTGTAACATTCTTCGAAGACCGTGCAGTTACGATGAACGAAAAATGCATTTATTTTAAAGTGGACTTTTTGGGGGTCCACATATTTAGGAATCCGAGAAAGTAGAAGTTCTTTTTCTTGAATTCCTAATTGGTTAAGATTTAACATGAAAAATCTCCTTTCTTAAAAAATAGTTTTCCTTTCTACTACTGGTATGTTAACACAGGAGTATACTGTAACATTGTACTACACTTTACATAATTTTGCAAATTTTGTTTCTTTATAGATTGATTTATCAACAATTTTATAAAAAATAGAGAAGCTATTATAGTAGCTTCTCAAAAAAAGGTAATACGAATTTGATGTCTCTGTTGTAGAGTTTATGTGGGTTTAACCCATATGAGCTCACCTTGGTGAGTTGCCACCAAAGCCTTCTGTCCAATATGCATTTTTTTCAAGGAAACAAAAGCCTCCCTATTCATAATGCTACTGACCCGGTAAGGTCCATGGACTCTAAAAGTGACTTTGATGTGAAAATCATCCTCACTGTTTAAACTAGTGATTTCATCTACAACACCTGTGAATGTGAAAGTCATATTCTACCTCCTCTTACTTTATCTGCTGAAATTATCAACAGATTTTAAAGTAGTGTAATTATTTGATTCGCTACACTAACGAATAATTATGTTTCAATTATATCATATTTTACAGAACATCGCAATTTTTACTTTCAATATTAAAGTTGTTGTGTGACTATTTTCTGGGAAAATAGAGCTTGCAATAAAAAATACAATATGTTATAATATGACATAGGGAATAATAAATGTTACAATATTTAAACAAATATTACATTTATATTTCAAAATATGAATAAATGTTGACACTAAAGAATATTATATATAATATATTAAAAAAAGAATAAGAGCAAAAGCCCTTATTCAAGTTGTTGTTTTTTAGGAGTTTGGGATTTACTATTTGGGTAAATCTCAAATTTTCTTTTAGTAGATTGATATTTAACTGAATATTTGCTTTTTGAGCATATATGTACAAGAAAACATAAACCTATTAAAAAGAAAATTCCTGTTCCTGCTAAACATTTAAGTATAGTGCTTAGCAATTTGGCTCCACCTCCTTCTTTTGTACTTGCACCCACTAGTCTCACGAAAAGTCAGGTGCATAAACTAATAGTTGAAATGCAAAGAAGTCAATTATTAATCTATGCACCCAACTTGAAGGAGTTTCAACAACGATATTCGTATTCTATCAAATAATAAAAGCCGTGTCAATAAATAGATTAAATTGTAGAAAAGGAGCAAAAACATGAACAATTTTAGAACATTACTAAACAAAATAAAAGATATAGTAGCAAATACTACTAAAGAAGATATACAAAAAGCAATAGATAATATAGAGATACGATAGATCTAGAGAGCATTAGTAAAAGAATTAAGTAAGAAATATTGCAAAAGCGAGAAATACATTAAATTGTTGCTGGAAATTTGTAAAGAATTTAACGTAAATCTTGACACACTTTTTGACACACCAAACAAGTAAAAAAGGTCAAAAAAGTAATGATGGTAAAAGAAAAATCACATACAATAAAACCGCTACATCTATTGATATAGCGGTTTCTCTTTTGGTGAGCCAGGAGGGATTCGAACCCCCGACCCCAGGCTTAGAAGGCCTGTGCTCTATCCAACTGAGCTACTGACCCATGAATAACTGCGATTAATATAATAACACTAATTTAACCTAATGTCAATAGTAAAAATACATTTTTAATTTAAATTTGTGAATTTTTAGTAAAAATGTCCCGTTTTTAAAATTAAATTTTAAGAGAAAATGTCCCAAGACATTTTTGAAAAAA
>CALXJL010000047.1 GCA_944388615.1 uncultured Clostridia bacterium | reverse complement strand
ATTGAATATAAAAAAGAAAATTATAATAGTGATTTTAGCAATTATAGTAATTGCTTTAATATATATTTTTAAACAATATAGATATAATCAAAGATCTGATGTAAAAATTCCAATATTACTTTATCATAATTTTGTAACAACAGTACCTGATAGTGATCCAGATAATTTTAATTATATAAATACTCCAGAAAGTTTTGAAGAAAATATAAAAACGCTTTTAGAAAATGGATATACAATAATATCAATGAAAGAACTAAATGAAGCAAATTGCGGAGAAAAAAATCTTCCAAATAAACCTATTGTTATAACTTTTGATGATGGATATTACAGTAATTATGAATATATATACCCAATTATAAAAAAATATAATGTAAAAGTTTCTATTTTTATAATCACTGATAAAATTGGTCAAGAAATTGATGGAATCAGATATTTGGGATGGAATGAATGTCTAGAAATGCAAAATAGTAGTCTTGTAGAAATCTTCAGTCACAGTAAAAGACATGTATTCTATGACAAACTTCCAGTAAGACAAATCCGTGATGATGTAGAAGAATCTTATAACCAAATAGAACATCACTTGGGAAAACAAGATCTAAAAGTATTTGCTTATCCTTATGGTGCATATACAAAAGAAACTGTGAAAACTCTGAAAAACAATGGAATTGATTATCAACTATATGATATTGGAATAAACAATTTTAAAAATTTAAATAAACATTTTATTAGAAGAATTAATATTCCTTGTGAAATGACCGGAAAAGAAATTATATCAGGAATAGAAGAAGGAACTTTCTAGAACAGTTTTACCAATATTTGTTGCTTGAAAGAATTAATTTCCCATGTTATGATTTAATTGTTATGTAAATAAAAATAAAGGAGTTTGATAACTATGAAGAAGAAAATCTCAATTCTAATTATTATGACTCTAATTTTAAATATAGTAATTAATCTTTTTGGAAATATTTCTTTTGCAACAATCACTAACAAAACAGATAATGAAAAGAAAAATTCAGAAAGTTATTGGAGTACAAAAAATCCTCCACTATTTTATGGTTCCACAAAAATAACTCTAAAAAAAGGTATTATTGATGAATTTAATGTTTTAGATACAAGATTTAGAATTTTCGCTAGAGATTTTGAGGATGGAGACTTAACTCCAAAAATCACATATTCAGAAAATGTGAAAATAGATGAAGTAGGAGATTATGAAATCAGATATAAAGTGTCAGATTCTCATAATAATGAAACAACATTAATAGTTCCAGTTATAGTAACAGATGATGAAGATGCAACAATAAATGTTGAAAGAACATTATATACTACTCCTTCTGTTTGGAATATGGATCTAGCAGAGTTCTCAAGATGTAATTATGGTGATAGACAAATACTAGGAGTTTATCTTTCTGCTAATCAAAGTATAAAAGCACGTATAATATCAGCTGAAAATAGTCTAGGTATAGCATTTATAAATAATGACTCATATAATGAGACATCAACAACAATACCTACAACAGGAGAATGGATTACTCTAGAAAATAAAAAAGATAATATAGGATATGATGGGGTTCCATTATTGAAAACAACGGTATTATCAAAAGAAAATACTCTTATAAATAAAACTTTTACAATTGAATTACAATATGATGAAACTATACAACCTTTAAATTACTATCACTATCTTGATAATGAAGCAGAATTTAAAACAAAATGGAATGAAAGTGGAAATAGTTTTGGTGTAATTGAAAGTGAAACACTTATCTTAGTAGTTCCTTTTTCAGATATGGACTATATGACAAATTATTATAAAAATGGTTTTACAACAATAGACCAATTCCTTGAGTATTATCAAAAAGTGATAGAAAAAATGGATGAATATGTTGGACTGGATTTTAATCCTGAAAAAATAACAGACCAAAATGTTAGAACAAAATATCTAATTAGAGCAAATGCTCATGGAGTAGGTGCTGCTTATTATGCAGGTGATCACGTAGGTGTAAATAATTCAAGTATGGCGTCATTTTTTGAAATGAACTGGGGAGGATTACATGAGTTAGCACATGGATATCAAGGATCACTTGGAAAAGGAGAAATGCAATTAGGAGAAGTGGGAAATAATATTTTAGGTCACTATATTCAAATGGACAAAAATATCTACTTTCACCCTGGAAATTGGTTAGGCAACATTTCATCAATTGAAGAAAATAGAAATGAACAAAGACTAAGTGGAAAAACATTCTTACAAGTAGATGAACCAACAAGATTATATGTGATTATTAATTTACTTGATACTTTTGAAAGTGGTACAACATATGGAAAAATGTTTTCATGGTATCGTGAACAATTAAATTTAGGAAGATCTATGACAAACCAAGATGCTTATGTAGAAGCAATTGCTGATATTTATAATGTAAATATTATTCCATATATGGAATCTTGGGGACTTAATATCTCTGAATCTGTAAAAACAAAATTATATGAAGCAAATTATTCTCTAATAAATATTTTTAAAGATATGGTAAATGATGATAGTTTAGAAGAAATTATGAAAAATGAAGGAATTGATAGAAAATATTCTCTTGCAACTAATGAAGTATTACAAAAATATAACATTAAAGGAGATATTACATTAAATATTGATATTGACGAAATAAGCAATATACAAGGAAAAATTATTTTACTAAAACAAGGAAATAATATCATAAAAACAATAAAAGTAGATGGAAATCAGATAAATGCTAAAGATCTTCCTATTGGAACATATTTCTTGCAAATGCCTGTAGTTACTGGATATTCACAAGAATATAAATATATTCAAGTTAAAGAAAATATGAATAACACATGTAATTATACTTATAAAAAAATAGATGATATAGATTATAATAATTATTTAATGATTAGATTACTTGGATATAACTATGATACAATCGCTTATCAACTAACTTTTAAAAATAATTATACAAAAGCAGAAATTAAATATCCAAATCATTCTGCAATGAGTGGAAATGAATATGTGAAAATATATGACTCTTATGGAATGTTAGTTTCAGAAGATATAACAACAGGAGGCTACTTTGACTATAATAAAGGTACACATGAAATTGATTTACAAATAGGATATACAATTGAAATTAAATATCCAAATAAGTATTCAAATAAAATAGTAGCTTATAACACTTTAACTAATGAATTAATACCTGAATATAGTGCTATAGATACAATAACAAAGTATATTGTGATTGAAAACGGATTACTACGTGAAGATATGAGTGAAAATGATGCAAATGATTTAGCCTATATTCAACTAAAAAATCATCTAATAAATATTATAGAAAACTATAAAAATAGAGTAACTGATTCAGAACTTAATAATAAAATAATAAATTCTAAAGAAAAAGCCTCTATTATTGATGCATATGATCAATTACGAGATGAAGATAAAATACCTTATACTCCACTAATTGATGCTATAAAACGTGGAGGAGTTCCAAAAATTACTGTAATAAAAAAAGAATTAGAATATGAAGTTGGAACACAAATAGACTTATATTCACTGATTACAGCAGAAGATAATGAAGATGGACCAATTCTAATAAATAAAAATAGTACAATAATAAAAACAAATTTGAAAAATAATGAGCCAGGAACTTATACAGTAACTTACGAAGTATCAGATTCAGATAATAATGTCTCAACCCAAACAATACATTTAAAAATTGTGGGAATTACAGAAGTTCCAGATGAAGATGATAAAGATGAAGATGAGATAATAATCCCTCCATACACAACTGAAAATGATGATATAATAGTACCTTCAATAAAAAATAACCAAGAGTATGTAGAAGCAAATGATTATAAAAGTTCCGAAGATTTAATAACTTCTTCAAATGAAAATACAGATACACTTAGTTCTTTAGATGATACTGAACGCATTACAACCTTCTATGATATTGATGAAGAAATTAAAAGTGGAGAGAAAAATGATCCTGAAATTTCTGAGGTATTACCAGAAAAAGAAATAAAATATAATGTGATTTTAAAGATATTTTTAACATTAATAATGGTCTGTCTTATATCTTTTATTATTAAGAAAAAAATGAAATTCTTTTAACTGAAAGAGATAAAAACAATCAATTAAAAGTAGAAGAAACCAAAAAGGATAAAGACTAAATATATAATTACATAGTCGAAACAGAGTAGGAAGTTACAGTCTTGCTCTGTTTTTTAATTATATAATCTAATCACAAATATTTTATTTGCAACTACTTTATATTATTTATTGTTTAATTTATTCAAATATTCTTCTACTAATTCTATTAGTTCCTTAGCAGTTTCAATTTGCAAAGCTGTTATTTCACTACTTGGTTCATATTCTTCATCATAATCGCTATCTTCTCTTATGGATTTTGCTTGAGAAATCTTCCTTCCAATTTTTTTAGGGAAAATTTCAGTACTAACATATTCTTTATTAAAATACGCTATTACATCTTTATGTCTTTTAAAGTCTTTTTTCTCTATTGCTAATACTGCTTTTATAGCATAAAAAATTGAATAATAAGCTCTATTATTGGCTGCTAATAATTGATTTTCTCTATATAATAAATTAGCTACTTTATATTCTTGTTTTGCCCTATCTAATCTATATTTTGAAAAGCTATTTACTGTAATTTTTTTACCCATACAAGATAACTCCTTCCTTGCTAACATTCATGTAAAAAGGTATCACATCAATTCTATCATTATACTTTTCAATATTTTTTATTAGTGGAGAAATAGTAAAACCTGTTTCTAATTCTATATCAAATGCTATATCTGATATAATATTCCTATATTGCTCTATTTCTGCATTATTTAAATCTGTTAAAATCATTATATCAATATCTGAACTTTTATTATAATCTCCTCTTGCATATGAACCATACAATATTATTTGTTTTAATCTATTGTCTAATACTGCTTTTACTTTCTTTAAAAATTCATTAATTATTTGTTGAACATTGTTTGGCATATATATCACCTCAATTCTTTTATAGTATATCATATAACTTTATAATTTTAAATAAATTTACAAAAATTTTCCTAAAACATTCAAGCAGGTACATCCAAAACCACCATATTGTCACTCCCATGTGCATGGGATTTGGTTGTAATGCAGCCGGTGTGGTTGGATCTAGAATCATAGATTCTCCTAGAGAAAAACTGATATCTATTATAACTAATGCATTTGTACCATGTAATGGAAGATTCCCTTTTCTTATAACAATTGCAACAATTTTTATAGGAACCTATTTTACAGGCGCACTTTCTTCAATAATATCAAGTATTGTTGTACTACTAATTATTTTATTGGGAATTTTCCTTACACTTGTTATGTCTAAATTCCTATCCAAAACTTTTCTAAAAGGTGAACAATCTTCATTTGTGCTTGAACTTCCACCTTATAGAAAACCACAAATAATTCAAGTATTAGTTAGATCATTATTTGATAGAACACTATTTGTTCTTGGGCGTTCATTAACAGTTGCTATTCCTGCAGGAATAATTATATGGATTTTTGCCAATATACATTTATATGATATTAGTATTTTAGATTATGTTGCAAATTTCTTTAATCCTTTTGCACAAATAATTGGATTAGATGGATATATTTTTACTGCATTTCTTCTTGGATTACCTGCAAATGAGATTGTACTACCTATTATTTTAATGAGTTATACTAAAGGTCGGCGCTTTATTAAATATGGATAATTTATTTGCAGTAAAAGAATTATTAATTCAAAATGGTTGGACTATATTAACTGCAATAAATGTAATGATATTTACCTTATTACATTTCCCATGTGGAACTACTTTGCTTACAATAAAAAAAGAAACTGGAAGTATAAAATGGACTATACTATCATTTATACTCCCTACTATTTGTGGAATACTAATTTGTCTTATTACAACATGCATATATAATTTAAATGGGCTCCTTTAATAGGAACCCTTTTTAATCTTATTTAACTTTAACTTCATCATTTTCTACAATCAATGTAGCCTTTTTATTAGGTTTAATTTTTCCATCTAAAATTGCTTCTGCAATTTTATCCTCAACTGTACTTTGGATAGCCCTTCTCAAAGGTCTTGCACCATAATTTATATCAATACCTTTTTTTGCAATAAGTTCTTTAACAGATTTATCAATATTAACAATTATTGAATTATCTTTCATTCTATCTTCTACTTGTTTTAACATTATGTCTATAATTTGACTAATTTCTTCATCTGATAATTTATGGAATACTATTATCTCATCTATTCTATTTAGAAATTCTGGTCTAAATTCTTTTTTTAGCTCTTCCATTACTTCCTTTTTTATATTATCATAGTCTTTTTGAGAATCTTCTTTTGAAGTATTAGAAAATCCTAATGATTTTCTATCTGTAATTCTTCTAGCCCCTATATTTGATGTCATTATTATAACTGTATTTTTAAAGTTTACAACTCTTCCCTGTGCATCTGTTAATCTACCATCATCTAATATCTGTAAAAGCATATTCATTACATCTGGATGAGCTTTTTCAATCTCATCAAATAATATTACAGAATAAGGTTTTCTTCTAATTTTTTCTGTTAATTGTCCACCTTCATCATATCCTACATAACCAGGAGGTGAACCTATTAATTTAGACACACTATGTGCTTCCATATATTCAGACATATCAATTCTTACAATAGAATCATCTTTTCCAAATAAACTTTCTGCTAAAGCTTTAGATAATTCTGTTTTTCCAACTCCTGTTGGTCCCAAAAATAAGAATGAGCCTATTGGTCTATTTGGATCTTTTAGTCCAACTCTTCCTCTTCTTATAGCTTTAGCCACAGCTTCGACTGCTTCATTTTGTCCAACTACTCTTTTATGAAGATTTTCTTCTAAGTTTTTTAATTTTTTGTTTTCATCCTGTGTTAATTTTTGAACAGGAATTCCTGTCCATGATGATATAACTTCTGCAATATTTTCTTCTGTAAGTGCTGTAACACTTCTTGTGTTTTTATTTTCCCATTTACTTCTATCTTTTTCTAATTTTTCTTTACTTGTTTTTATACTATCTCTCAAACTTGCGGCTTTTTCAAAGTTTTGAACTCGTATTGCTTCTTCTTTTTCCTTTTCCATTTCTTCTATTTTGTCTTCTAATTCTTTTAAATTATCAGGTCTTGTATATGTTCTCATTTTTAATCTTGATGCTGCTTCATCTATTAAATCTATAGCCTTATCTGGTAAAAACCTATCTGTAATATATCTTGTAGATAAATCAACAGCTACTTTAATTGCATCTTCTGTAATTTCTACATTATGATGTGCTTCATATTTATCTCTTAGTCCTTCTAGAATTTTTATTGTATCTTCTACACTTGGTTCGTTTACTGTGACAGGACTAAATCTTCTTTCTAATGCTGCATCTTTTTCTATATATTTTCTATATTCGTTTAATGTTGTAGCACCAACCACATTTACATCTCCTCTAGCAAGCAATGGTTTTAATATATTTGCTGCATCTACTGCACCTTCAGCAGAACCAGCTCCCACTATTGTATGAATTTCATCTATAAATAATATTACATCTCCAGCCTTTTTCACTTCTGCTAAAGATTTTTTTATTCTTTCTTCAAAATCTCCTCTATATTTTGCACCAGCCACCATACTAGATATATCTATACTAACAACACGTTTATTTTTTAGCATTTCAGGGACATCACCTGATACTATTTTTTGTGCTAATCCTTCAGCTATTGCCGTTTTTCCTACTCCTGGTTCTCCTATTAAACATGGATTATTTTTTGTTCTTCTAGATAAAATTTGAATTACTCTTTCTATTTCTTCACTTCTTCCTATTACAGGATCTAATTTTCCTTCTCTTGCTTGAAGAGTAAGATCTACTCCAAATTGATTTAATGTTGGGGTAGAATTATAACTACCTCTTCCTTTAATTTTTTCCGTACTTTCATCACTACTAATTCCCATATCTTCATCTGAATTAATAACTTTCATTAATTCATTATATAGGTTTTGAGGATTAATATCCATATCCATCATTATTCTAACAGCTACACTATCTCCTTCTCTCATTATACCTATTAATATATGCTCTGTTCCAATATAATCTGATCCTAATTTTCTAGCTTCTCTAAATGAATTCTCTATAACTCTTTTTGTCCTAGGTGTAAAACCAATAGTCATTTCACTATTTACTAAACTTCCTCTACCTATTAATTGTTCTATATCTTCTAAAACTTTTTCAGATGTAGCTCCTAACTTTTGTAAAACTTTACTTGCAACTCCTGTTCCTTCTTCTATTAATCCATATAATATATGTTCTGTTCCGACATATCCATGTCCAAGTTCCATTGCTATATCATTAGCTATTTCAATAGCTTTAGCTGCACTATTTGTAAATTTGTATGTCATTTTTAACACTCCCTTCTTTTTAATTTTCTTTTATAATATCTTTAATTACTTTTGCTCTTGCTATTTGTCTTTCATATTTTCCAATTTCTTTTCCTATATATTTTTGTAAATTAGCAGGCTTTGTATATAATTGCATTTTTAATACTTTTGCATCATTTAACTCTTTTATTATTCCTAAGTCTGTACCTAATTTTACATCTGATATTAATTCTCTTGCCTCTTCTGTTGACAATTTTACAGCATTACTAAGTACTCCAAATGATCTATAAACTCTATCTTCTAATTCAATACTATTTTTAGTTAAAATTTTTCTTGCAGTTCTTTCTTGTTCTATTATTTTCTCTGTTATAGCTTTTGTATTTTTTATTATTGTTTTTTCACTAATACCTAGTGATTGATTATTTGAAATTTGGTATATATCACCTTGACTTTCCGTTCCTTCACCATATATTCCTCTAATATTCATTCCAAAATTATTTACTACATTTAATACTTTATTTATATTTTTGGTTAAGAATAATCCTGGTAGATGAACCATTATTGATATTCTCATCCCTGTTCCTACATTAGTTGGACATGATGTTAAATAACCAAATTGTTCATCATATGCATAACCAATTAAAGAATCTATTTTTTCATCTACTTCTTTCGCCAAATTATATACATTTTCTATATTAAAACCAGCTGCAAAAAATTGCATTCTAAAATGATCTTCTTCATTTATCATTATACATATATTTTCATCATCATTAATTAATATGGCTCTATTTTCATAATTTTTTAAGAATTCAGGACTTATAACATGTTTTTCTACTAAACTAATTTTGGTTAAATCATCTATATCTTTTAAATTAAAATATCTTAGTCCATATCCTATACTTGGTGTTATTTCTTTTATTTTATTTAAAATATTATTTGCTTCTTGAGTTGTATATTTAGCCTGAAATCTATAATTTGCTAAATTTCTTGCAAACCTAATTCTTGTACTTATAACAACATCAGATTCTTTTCCTCCTTGTAAATACCAATTTGACATATTATCTACCTTCTTCCTATTATTTATTTTCTAATTTTTTTATTTTATCTCTTATCACTGCTGCATCTTCATATTTTTCTTCTTTAATAGCTTGTTTTAATTGTTCTTGTAATTCTTGTATTTCATTATAATTCTCATTTATTTGTGGTTCTTCTTTTATATGTTGTTTTAAATTAATTGCTTTTCTTCCAACATGTGAACTAGAACCATGTAGATTTCTTAATATTGGTTCAATTTTATCTCTAAATTGATTATAACAATTCATACAACCTACTTTTCCTGTATGCATAAATTCTTCATATGTTAATCCACACTTTTCACACTTTTCCTGTGTATTAGATTCAAAACTTGGTAATAGTCCCAATCCTGAATAGTCATTAAGCATATCACTAAAAAAGCTTGAAAAATCAATAGGCATATTCATTTCAAACATATCTAATCCTAATTTTCTAGCACAATCTTCACATAATTGTATTTTACTATACTTTCCATTGATATTTTGTGTATATTTAACTGTTGCTTCTTTTTTTCCACAATTCTCACATTTCATATTTATCACTCCTATTCTTAAATTTAATCTTCTACTAAATTTATGAGCATGTTTTTAAATATATTTGCTCTTATTTTGTCTTTAGTTTCTTTATCTAAAGAGACAAGAACATTATCACTTGTAGCAACTTTTAATAATTTAGCATCTTTTGGTGTTATCATATTATAAGATAAAAAATTACTAATAAATATTGATACTTCTTGAGCAGAAATTTTATCACCTACACTAGCTACTATATGCATTAAATAACTACTCTTAGTTGTTGTTATTTTTTTTATTCTTATAGATCCTCCTCCACCGTCTCCTACTTTCTACATAATATCCAAGTGATGGTTTAAATCTTGTTGATATAACATAATTTATTTGTGATGGCACACAATTAAAATATTCTGCTAAATCATTTCTTTGTATTTCTATTGAATCATTTTGATCATCAAATAAATCTTTTATAAATTCTTCTATCATATCCGTAATTTTCATGTTATTCTCCTTTTTTGATTTGACTTTGACTTTCTTTGACCTTCGCATATATTATAATAACATTATTAACATTTGTCAACACTTTTTTTATTTTTTTCTCTTATTATTTAATTGCAAAAGTAAATTCCAGATTTATTTTAAAACTGGAATTTAGTCTTGCATCAAAATTCCGGCAATCT
>CALXJL010000046.1 GCA_944388615.1 uncultured Clostridia bacterium | reverse complement strand
ATTACTACTGTCATGTGTGTAATAAAAAATATACAAAATAAAAATATGTTAAAAGGAATGAACCAAGAAGATTTAAGAGCAATGGAATATGGAGAACTAGGTAAAGATGATATAAAAACACAAAGTGATAATGTGGAGTTCTCAGCTTTTTTTACAAGAGATCTAGATAAAGATGGAAATGCAGAAAAAATAAAAGGAACCTGCAAAGAAATAAATAGTGCAGATACATTATATACAGAAATCAATATATCAAGAGGTGGATATCTAGAAAATGGACAAATAACACTTAATGCCAAAAACTTTACTTGGACAACTTCAATAATATAAGATACTATTGTAAAAGGTGAATATATAGGAAATACTAACCAAATAACTCTACAAGAAAGAGTATATTCAGGAAGCCAAAGATTAATATGGGGCGAAATAAAGTCTAAGATAGGAAATAATATAAATAATTATAGTCAAATAAGCTCTATGACATTAACTGGAACATATTATGATGATAATGGAGAAAATCCAATAGAAATAAATCAAACAGTAAATTTTACAGTAGATTGGTATGGAAATGTAAAAACAACATTAACATCAACATCTCAAAATTATGATATTTCAAAAATAGTACAAAATGAAGAGACAAATGAAATGAGCTTACAATTTAATGTGGCAACAAAAGAAAGTGCGTATACTAACCAAGGATTAATATTAAAAGAGAATGTAGTAACAGCAGAGATTCCAGAAATAGAAGGAATAAAAGCAACAAATGTTACTGTTGCAGGAAGTAATATTAATTACGAATATAATGAAGAAACAAGAATATTAGAAATAAAAAGAGAATTAACTATAGCTGAAGATGGAACAATAGTAAAAGAATTATCAAGAACTAATTCATATACAATAATTGTAACATATCCAAAACAAGCATATGAAAAAATAGATCAAGAATTATTTATGATAGATGTACCAGTAACAGGATATTATGTGGGGTATAATAATATAAATAGAGAGTTTGAAAATCCAATAAAATCTAATGTAGCAAGTGGAAATTTAGGAATTACATATAGAAAAGAAGAAGTTGTAGAAGGAATATCTAAACATTATTTTTCTACAACTATTGGAGAATATGTATCTGGTAGAGGATATGTAGTATCTAAGAAAAAAGCAAGGCAATTATATAATAATGAAATAGATGAAATAGGAAATGATAAATATATAGTAAAATGGGGAATGTTTACAGGAAATGAAAATATAATAGAATCAGCAATTATGAAAGAGCAAACAAATAATTATACAGATAAATTCCAAAATACACAAAATGTTTTTTATGATATGGTAGATTATACAAATAATATAGGAATTTATTTTTCAGGAGTAGACAGTAGTTTAGAAGAAGATGGATATATAAAAATATATAATGATGAAACAGATAAATTATTGTACACTTTTACAAAAGACGAATGGTTAAAATACAATAAAAGTACTCCTTTCATGTATGAAGAATCTATAAAACATGTAAGAATAGAAACAAGCAAATTAAAACAAAATACAAACTTTTTTGTATATAATGTTAAAGAAATAGATAATAATTTATTACTAGAAAAATTCTCAAAAGAAGAATTTGACGAAATTATAAAAGTAAATACATATTTTGAAGGTAGTTTAAAAATAGAAGGTTCAGAAGAGTTAATAACAGTAAATAAAACTGCAATAGCTAATTATGAAGATGAAATTTCTAATATGAGTATAAGTACAACGCCAAAAGAAATAGGGATACAACAAACATCTGAAAACCATAAAATAACAATTAATACTACAAAAACAAACTACAATGAAGCTTATTGGAAAGATGGAGAATTTATAGTAGAACTACCAGAAGAAATAATTGCAGTAAATGTAAATGATATTACTGTAAATAATAGTAATGTAGAAATAATGGGATATGAAGTTATAAAAGAAAACGGAAAATATTTAATAAAAATACTTACATTAAATGAAGAACAAACAACATATTCTATAACAATAGATTGTAATCTAACACCAGATGTTGCATCAACTAAAATAAATGGAGATATAAACTTATATGCATATAACAAACAGGCAAATAATTATTATATATCTACAAAAGATATATATGACTTAAATAAAAATGAAAATAAAGAAGAATTAGTGGGATTAAGAACAACTAGTTTGAGTTTAAAAGCTCCTAACTCAATAGTAACAAGCCAATATTTATCAAATTATGATGAAAATAATAGTGTAGAAATAGCACCAAATATTGTAGATCTAGATACAAAACAAAAAAATGCAACAGTTAATATGGCAGTAGTAAACAAATATGCTTTGTCTGTAAGTGATGTTAAAATATTGGGAGTAATCCCATTTGAGGGAAATAAATATATAACAAATGAAAAAGAGTTAATGTCAGAATTCTCAACACAAATGGCAGATACTGGAATAATTGTTCCGGAAGAATTACAAGACAAAGTTATAGTGTATTATTCAACTAACCCAGAAGCAACAAAAGATTTAGAAGACGAAAATAATGGATGGACAACATCTCCAGAGAGTTTTAGTAATGTGAAAAGATATTTAATAGATTTTGGAGATTATGAATTTCCATCAGGAAAAAGTTACACATTTAAATATAATATAATTATTCCAGATGATGTACAATTGAATAAAACATCATATTGTGAGCATTTAGTATATTTATTATTAAATACAGAAGAAGGAAATTTACAAACACAAATTGAACCAAGCAAATTAGGAATTAGAGTAATAAGAAGATACAATGCAGAAATAACAAAACAAAAAGCAGGTACCGTAAAAGTTGTACCTGGTGCAACATATAAAATTGCAGAAAAAACTGAAAATGGAGAAGAAAATTCAAAACTAGTAACCACAAATTCAGAAGGAAAATTATTAGTTAATGGTTTGTTTGTAGGAAAAAAATATATATTAAAAGAAGTAAAACCTGCTGAAAATTATACTTTAAATAATGATGAGATAGAATTTGAAGTAGTAGAAAATGAAGATGGTACATTAAAAATAAATGTATTATCAGAAGATAATTTTTTGGAAACACCTATAATTGAAGGGGAAACTTTAAAAGCAATTGTAGAAGATGAACCAAAATATAAATTAGTAATTACAAAAACAGATGAAAAAACAGGAGATGCTCTAGCAAATGTAAGATTTAAGTTAGAGGAAAAAAATAAGACATATATTACAAATAGTGAAGGACAAATAGAAATAGGTGATTTAGATAAAAATACAATATATACTATTAGTGAAACATATGCACAAGGGTATTATTTAGCAGATGATATACAATTTAAATTAATAACAAATGAAAATAATGTTTTAAAACTAGAAAGTTTAAATGAGAGTTTTGCAAATGCAGTAATACAAAACAACGAACAAGAAGATATTATAACAGTAAATGTAAATATTACAAATGAGAAAATACCAACATATAATTTGCAAATAATAAAAGTAGAAGAAAATTTAAATGAAGAAAATATAGAAAAATTAAAACCACTTGAAGGAGCAAGATTTAGAATAACAACAGATGATATATCTGTAGATTCTACTTTCCCACGAGAGTATACAACAGATGAAAATGGATATATTAATATTCCTGAACTTTATCAATATGTGGAAGGAAAAAATGTAACAGGAAAATATACATTACAAGAAATAAAAGCACCTGATGGATATTCAAATAATGCAGAAAAAATACAATTCATAGTAAGTAAAAATACAGAAGGAAATTTGGAGATTAATATAGACAATAAAGATAATTTAACAACAGTCAAAAATGTGATAATAGAAGAAAACACAGTAAAGTTAATTATTCAAGATAAACCATTATTTAAACTAACAAAAACAGATTCTGAAACAGGAGAACCTCTAGCAAATGCTGAATTTATAATATATGAATTAAATGAAAACTCAAGTATAAAAGATTATGCAAAAGATGTGAATGGAGATTATGTAGGAGAACAAAATGAAGATGGGGATTATGTGTTTATAACAGATAAAAATGGTGTAATAACTATTCCATTAAGACCAGGAATGTATATGGCTGTTGAAGTAGGGTTCCCAGAAGGATATTTAGAAAAAAATGAAAAAGAAGTATTTAAGGTCGGAGGAAAAGAAGTAGAAGATGGTAATATAGAAAATCAAGAAGATATTGGAAAAGAAATTTTAAAAATAAACTATATAGAAGATTTAGTTGAGCTTTCTAATTCTGTAAATAGTGGTAATACATATTCAAATACAGTAGTAAAATTAATGAGAACATTGGATTTTGAAGATGATAATTCATATAGAGGTGATAAAAATTCACAAAAGTTAAAACAACAATTAACAAATAAAGATGGTAGTGGTTTTACACCAATTGGACTAAGCTATGATTCGTGTTTTTCAGGAATATTTGATGGACAAGAAAATGAGATACAGAATTTATATATAAATAATAGTTCATATGAATATGCAGGACTATTTGGATATGTAAAAGGTGCAGAAATTAAAAATTTAGGAGTGACAGGAGAAGTAAGTGGTCCCGGATATGTAGGAGGAATAGTAGGATGTGCATATATGTATAGTAGTATAGATAATTGCTACAATATAGGAGAAATAAATGGTCCAAATGCCGGAGGAATAGTAGGTTATTTAAATTATATATCTACTATAAGTAATAGCTATAATACAGGAAAAATAAGTTCTAATGGATATGCAGGAGGAATTGTAGGGATAGAAACGACAAACGGAATGATAAATAATAGCTATAATACAGGAGAAATAAATGGAATATATGTAGGCGGAATAATTGGTTATGCACAATCAGCAATTATAAATGGAAGTTATAATACAGGAAAAGTAAGTGGTATGTGTGCGGGAGGAATAGTGGGAGGACTAAGTGCTGGAGATATTAGTAATAGTTATAATATAGGGCAAGTAAGTAGTAATGGAGATAAAGGAATGGCTGGAGCAATAGTAGCGGCTAGAGCACAAGCAACTATTAATAATTGTTATTATCCAGATACACTGGAAATAATAGGACAGACCATAAATTCAGAAGGTACGGAATTATCTGAAGCATATATGAAATCTGAAATATTTTTAAAAGATTTTTCAATTGAATATCTTATGGATACAGAAAATATTAATAATGGATATCCAATATTTGGAAAAGAGATAGAAAAAACAGAAGATATTAATTATATAGAGGATCTAGTTGATTTATCTATTAAAGTAAATTCAGGAAACAATTATAGTAATACAACTATAAAATTATTAAGAACAATAAATTTTGAAGATGATAGTTCATATAAAGATCCTACAGATATAAGTTATGGGGATTTAAATGGAGATGGAAAAGTAGAAAGTATAAAAGAAGAATTAACAAATCGTGATGGAACAGGTTTTACACCAATTGGTTCACCTCAAGTAAACGAAGGAATAACAAAGGCAAATTGTTTTTCAGGAACATTTGATGGACAAGGAAATGAAATACAAAATTTATATATAAATATAAATGGATATGCAGGACTATTTGGATATGGAATCTCATGTGAAATTAAGAACCTTGGAATAACAGGAGAAATAAATGGTGACTATGTCGGAGGAATAGTAGGTATTTTGGCTAATGGAAATATAAGTAATAGTTATAACACAGGAAAAATAACTGCTAGTTATTATGCGGGTGGATTAGCTGGAAATACTTCTCAAACAAATATAAGTAATAGTTATAATACAGGAAAAATAAGTAGTCCTAATGGATATGCAGGAGGAATAGTTGGTGCGGACACAGGAGAAAGTGTAGGTAAGAGCATAAGTAATAATTATAATATAGGAGAAATAAATGGTACCTATGCCGGAGGAATTGTAGGTTCAGTAGGTTCAAAAGTAAGTGTAAGTAAAAACTATAATACAGGAGATATAAGTGCTAACTACTATGCAGGAGGAATAGTTGGTTCTGTACATGAAGAAACAAATATAAGTAATAGCTATAATACAGGAAAAATAAGTTCTTCTGGTACATATGCAGGAGGAATAGTTGGTTATTTATTTAAGGGCAGTGTAAGTAATAGCTATAATACAGGAAATGCAAATGCTGGCAATACTGCAGGGGGAATAGTTGGTTATTTATTTGAGGGCAGTGTAAGTAATTGTTATTATTTAAATAGCATAGAAATAACAGGGACTAATCAAAATTTAAGTGGTACATCTGTATCAGACGAATATTTAAAATCACAAGAATTATTCGGGTTATTAAATATTGATGGGGCTTGGATACATATAAATAATAAATATCCAAAATTAATTATAGAATCATATAAAGAGTTAACAGATTCTACTGAAATAAATATTGAAAATACAATAAAAAAATTAAAAATAACAACAGATATAAATGAAATAAATGGAGTAAAAGGAGGAAGTATTTCAGGAGAAGATGAAGAGCCATATGAAACAATAATATATGGAGAAAATAGTACTAAAGAAATAGTAATTACACCTGAGAATGGTTATGGAATAAGTAATATTACAATAAATGGACAAACAATAGATTATTTAGTAAACGAAAATGGAAGTTACAAAATTCCTGTAGGATATTTTACAAATATAAAAGAAGATAAAGCCATAGTAGTTACTTTTAGTGCACAAGATCAAATTTTAATAATTAATAAAGTAGCTGAACAAGATGAAACAAAAAAATTACAAGGAACTAAATTTAAGGTAGAGCAAATTGATACTAGACCAGATATAACAAATGAAATAGGTGATTTAACAGCAAATGGGGAATATTCATTTACAGAAAACAATGGAAAATATATATCAAACAATCAAGGACAAAATAATACAACTGCAAACTCGTATATACCAATAGATTTAACAAATACAACAGGAAAATATAATTTGAAAATAAATGCAGAAATATCAAGTGCAAGTGGTGACTATGGATATGCTACTATAACAAATACAACTACACCACCAAAATATTATTCATCCACAGGAAGATTAATTTATCTGACAGGGGTACAAGGAGCTAAAGATTATACCACTGTATTAGAAGCAGGAAAAATGTATTATTTACATTTAGGATATTATAAAAATGGAAGCACTAGTAGTGGAGAAGATACACTTACAATAAACAGTGTAGAACTTTCACTTAATAAAGATGATTATTACACAGGTGAATTTGAAACAAATGCATATGGACAAATAAGACAAGGTGTTCCAGTAGGAAAATACAAAATTACAGAATTACAAGCAACAGAAGGATATACATTAAATAGTGAACCTATAATCTATGATGTAGAAACAGGAAAAAATAATGAAATTACAATAACAAACAAAAGTAAACAAAAGGTAATAGTACATCACTATTTAAAAAATGGAGATGAATATACAAAAATAAAAATAGCAGAGGATGAAGAAATAAAAGGAGATATAGGAACACAATATATAACATCACCAAAAGTTAATCTAGAAAATCTGGAATTAGAGAAAAACGAACAAGGAGATTATATTTTACCAGAAAATGCAACAGGAAATTATATAGATGGTACAATAGAAGTAACATATTATTATCAAACTACACCAATTACATTAACAATAAATCATTATTTAGATGGTTCTAATATGATGTTAGCAGATAGTGAAACAATTACATTTGAACCACAAATAAACATAGTAGACAATAAATTAGAATCAATAAATATTCAAGGACAATATAATGTAAAACAAAACACAACATATAATAAATTATTAGAAGAATGTGCATTAACATATATAACAAACAATGATAATATAGTAGAAGAAGAAAACATTATATTTAATAATAACACACAATTAAATTATTATTACAGCTATTATGATGACAATGTACAATATAAAGTAGAATATTATTATGATGGTATATTAAATGAAGATGAGACAATTATTGTAGAAGATAAAGAATTTGGAGATGTAATTGCAGAGTATGAAAATAAAATAATTACAGGATATGTACTAGAAAAAGAAGAGAACTTCCCACTAATATTAACAAATGTGAGAGAAGACAATGTAATAAGAATATATTATGTAAAAGGAAATTTCGAATATAAAGTAGAATACTATTATGATGGAATACTGGATGAAAGTAAAACAGATAAATTTATGGCAGAATATAAAACAGAAATAACACAATATGAAGATAAAGCACTACCAGGATATGTACTTGATAGAACTAGTACATTACCATTAGTAATAAGTGAGTATCCTGTGGCAAATGTAATAAAAGTATATTATAAATTCGGATATACAGTTAATTACTATTATGAGGGTGTTTTAGATAAGACCAAAACAGAACATATAGCAGCAAGTGTTGGGGACATAATAGAAACATATCCAGATAAAACTATATATGGATATGAATTTGCAAAAACAGAAAATCTACCATTAACAATAGCTAAAGAAGATAATGTAATAAATGTATATTATACAAGAAAAGATTCTCAAATAAAAATAGAGTACAGGGATAAACAATCAAATAAAGAGATTTCTGGAAAAGTTATAAAGAATGGGAAAGTATTGGATAATTACGACTTGACAGATTATGTAAAGATGGTGGAAGGTTATACTTTAGTAGAATCACCAGAAATTACTGGAACATTTGAAGAAGAGACTAAAACTTTAATTTTCTATTATGCAAAAAATACATCTGTAAAAGCAATGTATTTAGAACAAGACGATACTCCAGATGTTATAACAGATAACAAAGTATTAGCTAAAGAAGAAACAATATTAGGATATGTAGGAAAAGACTATAAAACAGAGAAAAAGGATATTGAAAATTACAAATTTGTAGAAAGTACTTTAAATACAGAAGGAAAAATGACTGAAGGTGCAATAACAGTAATATACTATTATAAGCCAAGTGCAAAAGTAACAGTAAATTACATTGATAAAAATACAGGAGATGTAATAGATACCACAACAGAAAAAGTAGTAATAGGAGATACTTATACATCAATTTCTAAAGATATTGAAGATTATGTATTGGTAGAAAGACCAGAGTCAGAAACTATAGTAATGACAAATGAAGATATAATATTAAATTACTATTATGTACATATTTCAGAAGGTGTAGTTGAAAAACATATTGTTTTAAATACAGATAAAGTGTTATACAATGAAATACATACAGGAAATGAAGGAGATCAATATAAAATAGAACCTAAAGAATTTGAGGGATATGACTTAATAGAAGAAAAACTACCAACAAATGCAGAAGGAACAATGACAATAGAACAAATAACAGTAATATATTACTATAGAAGAGAAATTGAATTAGAAGTAAACTATATAGATATAGAAACTAATAAAGAAATTATAGAAAAAGATGGAAGTAGTTCTACAGTAATTATTACGGGTTATGAAGGAGAAGAGTATAATACAGAAGAAAAAATATTTGAAGATTACGAAATTGTAAAAGAAAAATATCCAGAAAACTGCAAAGGTACATTTAAAGTTACAGTTGATGAAGATGGAAATGAAATAACACAAATTAAAGTACAATACTATTATAAGCATATATCAAAAGTCATTGAAAACCATATAGATATAACAACCAACAAGGTATTAAACTCAATTGATTATAAAGGTAATAAAGGAGATGAGTATAGTACAAAACAAAGCAGTATTGAAGGATATGATATAGTAGTAGAAAAATTACCATCAAATGCCCAAGGAATAATGACATATGAGCCTATAGTTGTAAATTACTATTACATCAAAAAAGTGCAGGTTGTAGTTGAATACTTAGATAAAATGACAGGAGCTAAGTTAACACAAATTAACGAAGAAACAAATGCAGAAATTGATAGTACAGAATATATTAATGGACATGAAGGAGATCAATATAAAACAATAGAAAAAACATTTAATAATTATATCTTAAAAGAAACAACAAAAAATACACAGGGAATTATGACAGCTATAAGAAATGAAGATGGAATAATACAAGACACAATTTATGTAAAATATTATTATGCACATAAATCAGCTGGAGTTATAGAACATCATATAGATATAGAAACAGGAGAAGAACTACAAGACCAAGTAGAGTACACTGGATATGAAGGAGATGCATATGAAACATCAGAGAAGCAATTTGATGGATATGAGTTAATACAACATATGTATCCGGAAAATGCTAAAGGAACAATGACAAGAGAGTTAATTGAGGTTAATTACTATTATAGTAAAAAAATGGCTCCAACAGATACAAATAATACAGATTCAAATACAAAAAATAAAGACAATTCTGATGGGGGTATTGTAAAAACAGGAGATAATATTATATTAATAGCATTTCTAATAGTATTAAATATAACATCGATTTCTGCAACAATAGTTGGAAAAGCAAAATTTGCATTTGTAAGAATAAGAAAAAGACTAAGAAAATAGGTGATTTGATAGTATATAAATAAAAATAGGGTTTCATCTAAAAAAGGAAGCCCTATTTTTTACTTCTAATGCAGTATTTTCTGTAATTTCGGTTATATTGATATCTCGTATCATTTTAAGTAATAACCGTCTAAAATTATTAAAATTGGAGGCGACACCCGGATTCGAACCGGGGCTCAAAGTTTTGCAGACTTGTGCCTTACCACTTGGCTATGTCGCCATTTGAAATTACATATAATAAATTATATGTAGTTAATTAAAGAATAGTTCCAATAAATTTTAAAATAGTTATTGAAAAGCTTTTAAATTTTATTGAATAATCTGTAAAAATATTGTATATTAAAATAGCCTTTCGGCAATAAGCTAGAAAGGAGGTGTTA
>CALXJL010000045.1 GCA_944388615.1 uncultured Clostridia bacterium | reverse complement strand
AATAAAAACGCTGTTTTCATACTTTTCTCCTTATTTTTATTTTTTACCTATATTTTTATATAACATTTTTAAAAATTTTTCTATTAGAATGAATGGTCAGGTCGAAAAAATAGAGTAGAAATTTTTAATTTTCTACTCATTTATTTTTTTACTTAATTTTCTTTCACATTTTTCTTATATACTTAGTATTTCTTCCTTTTCCAATAATTTTTATTGAACCTTCTTTTACCATTGAGCCTAAAACAGCTTCTACAGTTGTTGCACTTACATCAGGTAATATTTTACAAATTTCAGCTTTTGATATGGGTGTCAAGTTGTTTAATATTGTTGCTTCTATCCTTGCTTTTTTAGTGATTTTATTACTATTTACTATACTAAATCTTTTATCTAATTCTTTATAGCACAAATATAATGTTGATAAAAAGTTTTCTATAAATGGAATATAGCTATGCTCATTTTCTAACCAATTAATAGAAGATAATCTTAATGCTTCATAATAATTCCATTTATTATTATTTATTTGTTCTTCAAATGAAATATATTTACCTACATCAAATCCATTTTTATATAATAATAATAAAGTTAATAATCTTGACATTCTTCCATTTCCATCTCTAAATGGATGTATACATAAAAAATCTAAAATTACACAAGGTATTAATAATAACTGATTAATATTAGAATTATTACAAGCATCTTGATAAGCTAATACCAATTGTTCCATAGCATCTGGTGTTTCTTTTGCATCTAATGGTTTGAATCTCATTTTTCTATTTCCTTGTTTATCTTCTTCAATTATATAATTTTGATTTACTTTATATTTTCCTGCATCTTCAACTCCTGTATAATTCATCATTATATCATGTAATCTTAATATTGTTTTTTCACTAAATTCTATATCTTTATAGTGTAAATGTATTTCATTTAATGCATCTCTATATCCTGCAATTTCATTTTCATTATGATTTAATGGTTTACTATTTTGATTTACTATTTCTTCAATACGTTCATCGCTTGTTACTATACCTTCTATAGCATTTGAACTTTTTACAGACTGAATTACTGCAATTTTCTCTAATTCAGTAAATATTCTTTCATATTCATCTTTTCTAATTTTTGCTCCTGTTTTTAATGAATAAATTGCACCTGTGATATTTATTAAATTAGCTGGCAATAATCCATTATCTAAAAATGAATAATCAAATCTTTTCATTATAAATCCTTCTTTCTGCATGTTTTTTTGAATTTTTTATGCACATTCTTATATTATCTGCATATGTTCTATCATTTTATATGCAGATAGTCAACGCTTTTGTGCATATATCTTTTGTTTTTATATGCAGATAAGCAATTAGTATATGCTTTAAATTCTTAATTATTTTATCAACCGTTGATATATATTTTTTTGTGCAATTAATTTTTCTTTATCTAGCATATAACATTTATTTTCAGAAAATTAATAATAAATCCAAAAAAGATGAACTGCATTTTATTTACTGAACCCAAAAAATTTCCAATTTTTTGGCTTCAGTACATTATTTTTGCCAATTCATCTTTTTAATATATTTGTATTTTAAAACATAATTAAATTACTATTATCTTTTAGCCATTTATCTATATCACTATAATTTGGTATAAATTTTTTTACTAAATTATAGAAATCCTTTCCATGGTTTGCATGTACTATATGACAAAGTTCATGTACAATTATTGCATCTATTTTATCTTCTGGTAGCATTATTAACCTAGATGTAAAGTGAAGTAATTTTTTAGATTTTATGCAACTACCAAATTTACTTACTGCATCTCTTACTTTAAATTCATTATATTTTATATTTGTAATATTACTCCAATATGGCAATTTTACACCTAGCATTGCCTGTGTATTATTTTTAAATAAATCTTTTATTCCTTTATCTATACTTTGTTTTATATCTTTGTTTTCTAGCCTGTTTGGAACTAATATTAATAACTTTTTTTCTTCTTGTTTTAATAATATTTGTATTGTATCTATATTTTTATCTACTATTTGTCTTATTATATTTAATTCTGTACCTTTATAATATATTTTCTCTCCAGTTACCCATTGTTTTATATTTGTATTTTTTGAAGAAGTTATTTCTATGTATTGATTATAGATATTGTTTTCATTTTGTTTTATCATTTGCATAACTTCTTCTATTTTTACAAATGTGGGTTTACTAATGTTTAATGTATTTCCTTTGAAAAATATTATTATTTTATATGATTTTTTATAGTTTCTTATTATTACTGGTATTTTTTGTTCTTTTATATTTATGTAATATTGCATATTATATTGTTTCTCCTATTGGATTTTATTTAGTTACTAGCATTAAAATATCCACTTATTTTATATAAGTCATATCTACATCTTGCTAATGCTGTAAGATAGGCTGTACGTACTTTATCAAATGGTTCATATCGTGTATCTGTTGGATCTATAAGATTACCATTTTCATCTCTAAATTCACCTTTTATTATATCTTCCACACTATATGTAGCTTTAGCATTTACTATACAATTATAACAAGCTGTTATAGCATATCCTCCTGGATTAGTAGTAGTAGCAGTAGCAGTAGAGCCTGTCGATCTACATCCAGTTCCTTTTGGATAAAAATAATATGCTGTAGAGTTCTCTGTTTGCTTGGCTGTTTGTCTTAAAAAATCTATTTTATTATATCCTACCAAATTTCCAGTAGTTCCTGTTTCTATTAATTCTGTACAACCTGGTTTATGATATTTATATATATGATTTGTTTCGTCTTCATCAACTAAATATATAGAACTATTATCTATAACTTCTTGATTATTATTATTAGTAACAACTGCATAATTGTTATAAAATTTATATCTTGTTGGTATTCCTTGTAACAAAGTTAATATACTTATATTATTTACAATTTTATCCCAATCTATTTCAGACAATACTGGTAATGCAAATTCATAGGCTTGTGCCCCTGCTACACTAAAATTCCCTATTGCTATTTTCAAATTATCTTCTATGGTTTCTCTTATTATTGCTTTTCTATGTTCATTAAAATTTGATTCACTAAGCATTGGATCATTTTGGTAACTCGAATCATTAGTTTTAAAAATGGAAGCATTTGAATCTATTTGATATGCTAATGTTTGACAATAAGAACCGAAAAATGGTTCTTGCTCTCCTTCCTCATTAGTAATTTGATAATTTCCACTACTACTTCCATTACTATCAACTAAATTTTCTACTGTTATATCGCCTATTTTATCATTTACCCACATACTAAATTCATAAGCACTTTTATAGTATTCAAATGCACTTGTGCTTTTTTTCCCTCTTATATTATCTAATATAGAAGCATCTTTTACTTCTGATAATTGATAATCATTGTACCAATAATATCCATTTGTATCGTAATATATCTTTTGACTATTATATGTTAGATATGAATATTCTTTGCTGAGTGCCTTATCTATTGTACCATCAGCATTTAATACTACTAAATATTCTTTCAATTCTTCGCCATTACTATCAATTTCGACACCTCCATAATTAAAAGAAGTACATTCAGTTAATTTTCCATCCACCATTGTAACCTTGTCTGGAACACACTTACTCGTATCTATTAAATATCCTGATCTTGTTTCATATGTTCCATCTATTCTTCCCATTATTGTAATATAATTATCCAATGTATAATTAACAACAAAATCAGTATTTGCATCCTTCTTATATCTTGCAGAATAGTATATAAATGGCTTTATTCCATAATCTGTTGTTGCATCATCATAACCACCAGAAGAATTAATTTTTGCTGTCCCTTGATTATCGTATTTACTATATATGTAAAATCCATCATATAAATTGAACAATAGAGCTGGAGTATATGATTTTAACGTATTTTTATCATATCCACTTGCTCCCAAACTAGCACCTAAAGAATTATAAAACACATTAACAGCTGCCTCTATATCTCTTATTTTAGAGTCACTTATTGTTGAAAACTTATTATTAACTGTATTTATCTGAAAAGCTTTTACTGTATCGTATGTAGCATCATATAAATTTGAATCATATAATTTCTGCAACACTATTGCATCTATTTGTGATTGTATATATGTTGATAATGTTATAGATATCGGTATAATTATAATTGCAAATATAACACCTAAATGTTGTAATTTCATTTGTATCCCTTCTTTTCATTTTATCTTAATTATTTTCTATTTTTTACGGATAAAATAAAAGAGAGAAATATCATGTTTTCTCTCCTTTATTATAATTATAATAATATTATTTTCCTGATACAGTAACAATTCCTGTTTGACTTGCAGATATTTGGTATGCAGTATTTCCTGTTACTCTATATATAAAATTTCTAAGTATTTGAGAGATTGTTGTATTCGTGTTTTTTACATTAACAGTTATAATATCTCCTTCATTAAAATATATTTCATGTTTTCCAGTATTAGTACCTATTCCTAGTTCTTCTAATATTTGAGTAGTATATTTAGTATAATATTGATTTTCTCCAATTTTAGTAAGGTCTGCCTGTGCAGTTTTTACCCCCACGTTCTCATCTAATATTTGAAATTCTAACTCAACATCATATGAATTTCCAGTTGATGCTAAAGCTTGTTCAAATTTTGTATAGTCTTCATCTGTCATTTTTCCAGTAGTTCTAACTTCATTAACAAAGTCCGATGTTAATTGTTGAACAGATAATTGAGCTATATCATCAGTTCTTTCAGAGATGGACATTAATGGAAATATAAACATCATTACTGCTACTAAAACTATGCCTATCACCATAACAAAGCTATCTCCCATAACTTCTCCTCTTTCAGACGCAAGCTTTGACTTTAGTACAGTTTTAATTTGCTTTAATTTATTTTCCATATTTACCTCCTACTCCTTAGTCTAGAAGAGTATATATAATAACTCTTTTTTTGTTTTGTTTTAACAGACTAAATTGTTCTCCATCTATTTCTATTATTGTACCTCCACCTTCTATAGTATAGGATGATGAGTTATATTCGTTATCATCTGGTACATATTCTCCCATTTGCTCTAAGAAACTGCTATTTTGAAAAGCTTGTATAAAACCAGTATTTCCGATTTCTGAATCATTAGTAACATTTGGTGTATCTCCATCTTTATTTCCATACACATATAAAGCTTCTCCATTTGCTGGTGATTTAAAAGTCCCACCCTTTAAAAATGCATCTAAATTTTCTCTTATATGCTGAACTGATGACGTCCATGGTTCATTTCTTTTAGTTTCTTCATCTAAGTCAAAAGAACATACATCTTTTTGAGATAGAGATGAACCATAATTTGAGCCATTATATAATGTTGCATATGGTGGATCTTCTTCTTTAGCCCAATTATTCTCATTAGTCTTACTCTCATATAACTTTAGTGGTAGAGAGTCACCAAAATTTGGATTGGCAATGAAATCCTCTTTACTAACTCCATCAATCTTTCTAAATACCACTGTATAATTTTCTTTATAATATTTATACAAAGTAGGAATAATCGTTTCTAATCCCACAACTCTAGTTTTATCTCTTAGTGAATATTGATATTCTATAAAATTAGAAGAATCTTCTTGATAAAGAATATAGTCAGATGTAGCTCTTGCTTGTGAAAACATATTCATTGTTAAAGTTAATGCTGTCGCAAAAACCAAAACTGCAAATGCCATATATAAGGCTTGTGTTGCATTTTCCATATGCCACCTCTAGTTTTCGTCTATCAATGCAGCAATTAACAATCCTGTATTATTATCATATGCGAATGAAATCGTATAAGTCTTACCTGTTTTATAGGTTGACTTTTTATATTTAGCATCTGAAGAATTGTTTTCAACATCCTCACTAGCAACAGTTGCATTTAAGTTTGCAGGGAATGCATTATTGTATATAGCTATCATTTTTGTATCATCTTCCTCTGTTCTATTATGGTTATTAATTTCTTGTACTAAAGTTTGTGCGTCTGAACCATTCTTTTTTGAACCCTCATATCCTTCAAATACACTATTATATGCTGCTATTTGCTCACTATTCATATTTGCTCCATCTAAAGCTGTTGATGCTTGTTTAAATATTGTCATTCCTATTCCTATAATTAATATTGATAATAATATAGCTCCTGCTATAATTAATGCTTTTGACGCGTTCTCCATAAAAATTCCTCCTTTATATATTTTACATTAGTTTTATTATCATTTAAGATTATTATCTTAAAATTAATAACATATTTAAATTTCTTCAAAATACATATATCTAATATTAGATGTTTTATCATGGTATTCTATTTTTTTACATTGAAATTTTATATAACTATAATTCTTCATGAACTCATCTATTCCTAATCTATAAATTTGCTCTATATTATATGTATTCTCACTATCTTTAAATTTTATTTCAACATTAATAGAATTATAATCATTATATATGTATCTTCCAGATTCGTCTTGTTCTATATTGTTTTTTTCATTACTATCAATTACCTTATTTATAATTGTCGACATATCTGTTCCATAAATTTCTTTTTCGCAGTATTGCTCATACTGTTTATTTTTTTCCAAAATCTCTGTTCTTTCAACTTTGTTCATTGTATAATTATAAAAAATATATGTAATTAATATAATAAAAAACACGCTTATAACAATTATTATTTTTTTCATACTACCTACTCTTTATTATATCATTTATTGTCTTTTTTTGCAATAATTTTGCAATTTATTTTATGGTGTACCATCTAAAGTAACTTTTTTTACATATTTGGTATCTGTTCCTGTTGTGACTTTACATGTAAATGTCTTTAAATTTGATGTGCCAGTTTCTAGCGTATTATTTTCTATAAATTCTTGTATAGCCACTTCTGACCATGTCTCACTATGGTTTCCTCCCATAGTATTTGCATCCTGAACATAATTATTTATTTCAACCTGTATATAATACTCATGATCATTTGCTTCTTGTGTAACTATATCCCCTGCTGCATTCACAAATCCTCTATCTCTATTATTTTGAGCTGCTAAATTAATTATAGTAACAATATCATGTACTGTAACATTTTTTAATCCATCATATTTGAGAAATCTTCCATTAAAAGCTTCTCTCTGCTGTTCCTCTCTTTCTCTTTCCTGAGTTGCTGAAAAATCGCCAAATAGCGAGAAAATATATATCATTACAGATACAATCATTATTCCTATTAGAACACTCGCAGCCATAAGCATTGCTTTTGATGCATTTTCCATTTATAACCTCTTTCTAGAATTTAAGGAGTAGTATTATTTACTTCTTTAAACTCCATGCTTTTTACTCTTCCCGTATTAGGATCAGGTTGATATTCAATACATGTAAATATTTTTCTTTTAAAAGCTTTTAACTCTTCTGATAAATCCATATATTCTGCAAATCCATTTCCTTTAGCAGTAGTGGTATAATCATAAGAATCATCTAATATGTCTAAATTTTGCAATTCTAATCTTGATTTTGCTTTTAATTCTTCAAAAGAATATGTTTTACCATCTTTAGTATAGTCACCGTTGACTGAATAATAATTAATTCTATTCTCAACATTTTTAATTTGTTCAGCAATTATACCTGCATTAGTATTTTCGTCTATTGTATACCCATATTCATCAAAAGCCTCATCATTCAATGTAACTTTAACTTTATTCATAGCAACTGTTGCATACCCATCTGCTCCTTGCCTTTCATTATAATCTGCTATCAAATTTGAGATTGAAATAATATCTGTACCATAAAGCATTTTTCTATTATAAGATTCAAACTGTTTATTAAACTCAGTCTCTACACTTACCTCTTCTGCTTGTTGTCTTGTAGCTTCTACTGAAGATAGTCTATTAAACATAATTACTACTAATCCTAAGATTAATACCCCAATAAGTACACTTGCAGCCATAAGCATTGCATTTGATGCATTCTCCATAATCTCAACTCCATTCTATTTATAAGTTTTATTGCATATTAGTCATTGTATTCATTGAACTTCCCATACTTGTTAATCCAATAAATACTAATGGAATAATCAAATAACCTACAAATAATAATACCATTGGTGCAAATCCTATTACTTTTCCAATCATACCTTTTCTAGAAATTAATCTTTCATTAGATTCTTTTCTTTTCTCTTGGTAATAATCCCTTTCAGTATCTAGTTCATCAAAAGCCTCTTCAATTGGTATTTTTTCAACTGCTGCTTGTAAACTTTCTATAATACGTATAAAATCTTTATAATTAACATCTTCTTTCATTTGTTCTAATGCTTCCCAAGGACCACTTTCATAATTATTAACACATTTATTTATTGGTTCTCTAAATATATTAGAATATCTTTCAAGCCATTCTAATATAATTTCAACATTTACCCTTTCAATTCTCATAAGCATTAATATTATAGTTTGGAATTGCATTACTTCATTTTCCATTTCCATCTGTCTCATTTTAACTTGGAATTTTAATAATAAAATAGGTGCCATATATCCAACTATTGCAAGTACCATTGCTATTAATATTTCAAACCATTTTAAATATTCTGCATTAATTGTAGTAAGTTTTCCAAATACTCTTTCTGCAGCTGTTGCTATTTCTTCATCCGAGCTATTTTCAAAATATTCAGAATATTTTGATTTTCTCATTTCTTTTTCAATATCTTCTTGTGTGGTATCTAATTTTCCTTTAAATATATCTAGAAATACATTATCCTGCTTTGTTAATTCTTCCGCCTTTTTCTTATCTTTATCCGCCATTTCTCCTATAATATCATAATCCGTGGTCGGTTCTGTATAAATATAATGTACTTCTATTTTGTGTAATTGTATTAGTAATAACAAAGATACACAGAATGTTACTATTGTTAATAAAACTCTATTAATATATACCCATTCTATTTTTTTCTTTGATGCAGCATCTTTTAATAGGTTTTGTAGTTTTCTATAATCTTTTGTACCTTTTTTAGGTATAAATAAATCTACAATCTTCTTTACTATTGGAATTTTATACAATTTTGCCTGCCATGGATTCTCATTTTGATTCGCTATTTTGGTAGACCCATTGTCTTTTAACGACCTTGTTAATGTATAACATACAAATGTTGAAATTAATATTAACACTTGTACTAACATACCATTTTTTCCTTCATAAAATGGTGCAACAAATGAGAATTGAGAAATTGCCCAGTTTTTTATTGTTTCCAAAAATAACATTGGAACTATTGCTATTACAGACAAACTTTGAAATACATAATCAAGTTTATCTCTTTTTAGTATTTCTAATTGCATTTCTTGTGTTATATTATTTAAATTCTTTAAATATAATGATGCTCCATCTACTTTTCTATCTCCAAATTCTTTTGTCAAATAAGAAACTCCTGCAAATTCTTTTAAATATGCATTTGGTGCTATATCATAATATTTTTCTAGTTCACCTTCTGGATCATCTGAAATTAAAACTTCATATATTTTTTCTCCCTGTCTTGCCATTTCTGGTTGTTCATCATCTTGTGATACCTGATAAATAGCCTCTTCTACCATATTAAATTCATGGTAAGCATGTCTTATTTCTGAGAAAAATTGTATTTGTTGTTTCAATAATTTATTATCTATTTTATCAACCATTCCATCTATAAATGTATCTAGCATAAATACCAAAAATATAAGTAATATTGACATTAATAATAAATTTTGATGTGCAAGTATTATTATTCCAAGTGCTATTAATATTGCTATTCCCAATGCTTTTGTAAGTATTTTTGCTGATTGTCCTCTTGTTAAAAATTCATCATCAATATTTATAATTTCTATTCTTCTTCTCAGTTTCATTAAATATCTTTTTATAAAAGGTGTTTTAAAATAGAATATATATAGCTTTTGATACATAATTTCTGCGGACATTGCTCTATTTTTTGTACCTTGTTGTAATCCCCTTAAATACTTTTCTTCAGATTTATTCATCTTTTTGGAAAGCAAATAATATGCAAGAACTATTAAGGCAAAAAGTCCAGCAGCCCCATACATCATATATTTAATAAGTTCGTCACTCACTCTATTCTAGCACCCCCAGTCTATTACTATAACTTATATTTTTAACTATCTGCTCCTAATATTGGAGAACGATGATTTCCTCTTCTTTTTATTACTCTTTCTTCTTGTGTACTTCTATTTTTACTTCTTCTTTCATATTCATCATGATCTAATCTTGTCCTATAAACTACATCTTGTCCCCAATTTCTAGCTATGAACTTGTCAAATTCTAATGCATCTGTTTCTTCCATGTTGTTTCTCATTTCTCTTATGTTAGTATCTGATATTCTATTTGTTAATACATATGCTCCATCATGATATTCCATTATATTTACATGTCTATATAATTCTTTATTTGTTACTTTTGTAAAATAATGTGTTGCATTATCCATAAATTTGTCGATTTTTCCTTCAAGTGTTTTTTCATTTCTATGATCAAATGTATACTCATTTCTATCTTGTACTGGTATACATTCTGTTACTCTTTCTATATATCTTCTTCCTTTAAAGTCTTTTACCAAATGGATGTCGAAATTTAGTACTTGTACAACTTGTTCCTCTGCTGTTTTTTCATCTTTAAATACTCCTGCTCTAAGCATTGAGTTACGAAGTGCTGTTACTAAATCTGGAAATGTTTTAGCATGGTGAGTAAATAATGTAAATTTAGATGCAACTTGTGCAGATTGAATCATCCAAGATGCAACAGGGTCTGTTGCAACCTCTCCGGATTATATTAACAGAACCGTCAGTTTTTTTCTGAACGTCCAAACAGTCTTGTCCAGATATTGTTTCTGTTTCACGCATTGATAATATATTTCTTGTTGGATATATTTTTCTTAAGTGTAACTCAAATGCGGTTT